>NZ_JAIKTU010000012.1:0-154260 GCF_019753795.1 Clostridium sardiniense
AAAAACTATATGATATTTACAATTCCATTTACTATGTGCTAAACTACTATTGTCCATAACGGGCACACCTCCTTGTATTATAGTTCTGGTCGGCAAACCTACTATAATTTTACAATGGAGGTTTTTTTATTTTCTACTCACCGCTGAAAGCTTTTTAGAACCACCCGCGTAGCAGGTGGTATTCCAAATACAATAACCCTCTACAACACAATCTGTATTGTCGAGAGTTTCATGATGGAGGCGAGGCGTCATGTGCATCCATTATTTCTAATTAGCACTAACTATATCTTAAATTTTAAAATTCTTACTGTATTATAAAAGCATAATATAATTTATATCTTCTATACCACTCCTTAGCTTAAGTCTTAGTAATCTATAAACTGTTGTATTTTTTCACATGCCTATTACTATTATAATCATCAACAGTTTAATCTTTTTTCTATACACAAAAAAATCCACGATATTTCTATCGTGGATTTATTCTATGGTGGAGATGACGGGTGTCGAACCCGTGTCCGAAAGTAGTTCCGTCTAGCTTTCTACGAGCGTAGTCTGCATATTAAATTTCGCTTTCTAGAACACCTACAGACGGGTAACTAGATCGCTAGCTTCATAAGTTCCGTTCCTAGCTCAAAGCTTTGCTAAGCTCGGTTCCCCACTTATAATGACACCAGGATCCTAGACCGTGGGCAATCTAGGGCTGATGAACAGCTATATTAAGCTGCTAATGCAAAATTGTCTTCTGCGTTTATCTTTAATGCATACTTTATTATCGAGGCACCATGCTTCCCTCGGCCCGCTTACCAAACCTCACTTACCCCCGTCGAAGCCAAAACATCCCCATGTTAGGTAAATTTGATTTTGTAAAACGCTTATATTCAATTTTGTTTTATGAACTAATTATATAGCACATATTCTTCACTGTCAACTTACCTACATGCTGAAACTAATTCATATTAAGCCAAAATATTTTAATATTTTTTAAACTTACCTTAAATACATTATTTTTTCAAAATTTCATTTAATAACTTAACAACTTCATATTTATTTTCTGATGTTATATATTATACTTAAAAACATATTTTTCGCATTTTACATAAATTGTATTTTAATAATAAAATACACACCTCCTAGCGAAAATTTCACTAAAAGGTGTGTACAAATACTTAAAATCAACCGTATTCTATTTTTATTGATACTTATTTGATTTTCTACTCTTTCTAGCACTTTTATTACTCTATTGTAAATATTCTTTATTCAACAACCTAACTTTATTAAAACATAGCCAATTTATTAAAAATATTATTTAAGTCCAAGTTTTTTTCTTTTACTTATTATATGAGCTTCTATAGCCTTTGCTGCTTCAACTGGATCATCTCCTAAAGCTACCTTACCACCTGTTAACCCCTCAACATCTTCTGTAAGAAATTTTACTAATTTAGGAGCACCAGTAACAAATGGAGTAGGCGATAAATGCGTATATGCTCCATATGCTACTGCAAATATACCATCTATAGTAGCTTTTTGTTCCATCCATTCTGGAGCAGTAACTGCTATAGGAAGGTCTGGAATATCAACATGAAGATGATCTGCTAAGGCCGTAACAAGCATTGATATTCTACCTGTATCAGTACAAGTACCAAAGCTTAATACAGGAGGTATTTTAAGCATATTACATATTTCCTTTAAACCTTCTCCTGCATATTTTTCTACAGAATCTAAGTTGCATAATCCTGCTACTTCAAGAGCGTGATTACCACAACCTCCGGCCACTACTAATATATCTCTTTTTATTAATTCTTTTGTTATATTAACTGTATTCCAATCTTGAGGACCATTTCTCAAAGTGGAACAGTTTGCAAGTGCAACGACACCTTTTATTTTACCTGCTGCAATTACATCAACTAATGGATCAATTTTACCTCCAAGAACACTTAAAACAGCTTCTGTTGAAAATCCTGATATAGCTTTTGTAACATGTTTAGGAACCATAGGTTCAATTTTACCATATCTTTTCTTAAAATTATCTATTGCTATCTTAATTAAATTATCTGACATTTCATTAGCCTTTTCTGGATAATATGGAATCTTATGTTCAGCACCAGGTACACCTATTATTGTACTTATACTAACTAATGCTATTTGATATTTTTCAGCATATTGATCTATAGCTGGAGGTGAACAGTTTTCGTCCATAGCGATTGCATCTACTGTACCAGTAGCTAAGAGTGGTTCTATAGCTAGCCAATTGCCCATAAGACCAACGAATACATCATCAACTTCGTATCTTTGTAGTAATTCTTGCCCTGTTTCAATGGAACCAACTACTCTAATCCCTTTAGCACCTGCCGCTATAGCTTCATCTTTATATTCACCTTTTCTAAGTTTTTCTATTGTAATTGCTCCTATCCAAGGTTGATGTCCATTAAATACTATATTTACATAGTCAGGATCCATTATACCTAAGTCAACATCAACTTCATGAGGCATAGGAGTTCCAAATAAAATATCCTGTACCATTTCAAGGCCTATTTGTGCTGTATATATTGTAGATAGTCCTAATCTAAGACCTTTTATAGCAAGTGATACATAATCTCCATCCACATTTGTTAAACAGCTTGCAATTGAGTTTTGAACTTCATGTTCAACGCCAGAAGGATAAATATGAAGTTTTTTCCATACTGATTTTCTTTTTTGTGGAGCAAAAGCTTCCGTCATTATACTAGATTGATCAGGACTAACTTTCATCTCTTTGTCAAGAAAATCGGCTAATTGAACAGCAAGTTTATTAATATCTTGATTAGCATCTATTCCTACTTTTTCACACATCCATTTCAGTTTAGTTTCATCTTTTATTTTAAATGGAGATTTACCCTCACCAGTAGATCTAAGTGTTCTAAAAGCTTCAAATGCATGATGTGCATATGTAGCTGCACCCATTATATTTCTCATAAGAAAGTTTCTCATAGCCATGGCATCTGCTCCGATACCACAAACTCCTTTATCAGCTCCTGTTTTTTCATTAATTCTACAAGGACCTTGTGTACATAATTGACAACTTAATCCTTCAAGGCAGAATTTACATCTTATTTTTTCTTGTGGTTCCCATCTTGAAAATACACTTGAAAGTCCATCAGTTTGTATTCTCTTTAACATCTCTTCAACAGAATCATGGTAACTCACGCGACCTTCTAATTTTTCTCTAATTGTTTCACTCATATTTTATATTAATCTCCCTTCTATACTTAAATATTACTTATATAAATTAATATCATTTGATATTATTTGCCTATTTTTTAATATTATTTATATTTCTTATTTACTATATATAAAAGAGTCTTTTCAATATCTCTATAAGTACCTATTCTTAATATAATACTAAATTTTTCACTCAATTTCCCATGAATTAAACATTCATTAATGCAGATAATACATTTGAAGGTAAGGAGGTAATTTGGATGAAAGATGAAAATGGAAATCCTATAGGTGTGTTAGCTCATATAGTGAAAACCAATGTAACTGACTCTAGTGATGCAGATATGATAACTTCTCTTAATAAAGATCTAGATAATATTAAAATTAATGATAGATTTTCAAATGAGGAAATATTATCTTATATTAATCCAAGAGTAGAAACAAATAAACAGACTACATTAGCAGGCGCAGTTGATCCTTCACATGGTTATGACAAAAAATAAGATAGGCTTTTTGCCTATCTTATTACATATCTAATTATTGAATTATACTTAAATTTAATAATATTATCCTATCCTATAAAGTTATATAATCTGCTGATACGTATCCATATCCATTCTTATACTTTATTTTATGCCATCCCTTTGATGTTGATACTATTTCAACTTTAGCTCCTCTTGATAAACTTCCTATTACTTTATTCTTTGTTGAAGCTCCATTTCTTACATTTAATGCACTTGCTTTAACTTTTCCTGTCTTAGTGCTTGGAGTGTTTGTTGATGGTTTATTTGTGCTTGATGAATTATTTACACTTACATAATCAGCTGATATATATCCATATCCATTCTTATACTTTATTTTGTGCCATCCATTTGATGTTGACACTATCTCAACAGCTGCTCCCTTTGATAAGCTTCCTATTACTTTATTCTTTGTTGAAGCTCCATTTCTTACATTTAATGCACTTGCTGTTACTTTTCCAGTTTTAGTGCTTGTACTTGGAGTATTTGTTGATGGTTTATTTGTGTTTGATGAATTATTAGAATTTACAGTAACGTAATCTGCTGATACATATCCATATCCATTCTTATATTTTATTTTGTGCCATCCCTTTGATGTTGATACTATCTCAACAGTTGCTCCCTTTGATAAGCTTCCTATTACTTTATTCTTTGTTGAAGCTCCATTTCTTACATTTAGTGCACTTGCTGTTACTTTTCCCGTCTTTATAGTTTCTGGTTTTACTTCAGGTTTAGTATCTGGCTTTTCTTCCGGTTTAACTTCTGGCTTACTTGGCGTTGAATTTATAGTAACATATTCTGCTGATACATACCCAAAACCATTTTTATATTTTATTTTGTGCCATCCATTTGATGTTGATACTATTTCAACAGTTGAACCCTTTGATAAACTTCCTATTACTGAATGTTTTGTTGAAGCTCCACTTCTTACATTTAATGCACTTGCTGTTACTTTTCCTGTCTTTGTAGTTTCTGGTTTTACTTCAGGTTTAGTATCTGGCTTTTCTTCTGGTTTAACTTCTGGTTTAGTATCCGGTTTTTCTTCTGGCTTATCTGTATTACCATTTAATTTAATATTATCTTTTAAATACTTTTCAATTCCATCTGCAATTGATGTAGCTAACTTTTCTTGATATTCATCAGTTTTTAATTTACTTGATTCTGCTTTATTTGATATAAATCCAGCTTCAAATAATGATGAAGGCATATTAGTTTCTCTAAGTACAGCGAAATTTGCAGACTTAACTCCTCTATTTACTGCGCCTGTTGATTTAATTGCATTATTTTGTATATTATCACTTAAAGGCTTGTACTGAGTTTTATCTCTATGATGATATGTTTCTATTCCGTTTGCACTTTCTTGGTCAAATGAGTTTATATGGTTAGATACAAATACATCTGGAGCATATTCATTTGCAAGTTCTGATCTTTCTTCTAATGAAAGATATACATCAGATGTTCTACTCATTCTTACTTCTATACCCTTAGCTTCTAATTTTTTTTGAATTCTTAGTGCAATTTGAAGATTTAATTCATCTTCATATACTCCATTTCCATAAGCTCCGTTATCATGTCCACCATGACCTGCATCTATAAATACTTTATAATGATCTCTATCTACCGTATTTGATTTTGGTGCTGAATAAGTACTTGAACTATTTTTAGGTACATATATTTCAAATACATGAACCTTATCCCCTATTTTCTTAGTTAAATAAACAGTCCCTGAATTTTTAGGAGTTACAACTCCTTTATCATTTATAGTTATTGTATTACTATTAGACATCTCCCAATCCGGATACTTAGATAAATCTAATGATTCTCCTTTTCTTAAAGATATACCATTTTCAACAATAACCTCTTTTTGATTATACTTACTTATTGCTGATAAAAATTCTTGTTCAGTAGCTGCACTTGCATTTGCAGCTGTTCCACCAGCAAACAATGGAGCTATAGATATAGCTGCCATAAGTAATGTAGTTTTAACTATTGTATTTAATTTCCTTCTATTCATACCTTGTAATTTCTCCCCTTTAATCCCAATATATATATTCATTATTAATTAATTATTTATTCTTTATTTGTTAACATTTATCATTATAAGATAAATTTATCTATGATTCAACGATATATTGGATATTATAGGTATATATGTAGCAATATATTTAAATTTGTAATAAAACTACACAATATTAAATTTATATATTTCCTAAATAACTTTATCTTAATTAACTAAAAAGCTACTAGAATATATTAAATTCTAGTAGCTTTTTATATAATTATTCTTTTGTACTTTTCTCTGAATTTTTAATTGAATTATCAAGTCCAGCTCCAATACCTACCCCTATAGTAATCCAAACTCCAATTTTATTAAGTAGGATTCCTATAAGTAAGCCTGCCATCATTCCAACTATTATTAAGCTTCCAAAACTTTTCTTAAGACTTAATAAAACTTTATTTTCAGATACATTCATTTAATTTTTTCCTGTTTTTTATTGTTTCTTCCTCCTAACACACTCTCTAGAAGCACTCCTATTGAAGCACCAATACAAAGTCCTGCATCCACTTCAATATCTTGAAATATAAATCCACTTAACATTCCAATTATAGCTCCTATAACTATTAAGATTCCAAAACTATTCTTAAGGTTAGATACACTATTGACTCTTGACTCTCCCATCTATATTCTCCTTAAGTTATCGTTACATATATATTATATAATTAATATATTCACTCTATGCCAAAGCCCTCTTCATTGAAGTACTAACTATCTTAAATAACATACATCCTGCAATTAAATTTATAGCTACTGCTGGAATTACTACTGCAATAAATAAAGCTTCAAATCCTGCTGGTAATCCAACTAATATACTAGCTGAACCTAAGAAGGTCACACCACTTATTAAAGTACCAATTGGGAATATAATTGCACTTTGAGTCATTCTTCTCTTACTTTCTGACATATCTTTTAGCATCTTAATCTTATTCATAGCAAACATCATAATAAATACAAGATTTACAGTAACTATTTTATCTATCATATTAGGAACTTGTCCTCCAGGGAATTTAGTAGTCATAGCTGTAAATACTCCTGTTATAATTCCTGCTATTAATGAAGTCTTATAATCTCCATTATTTATAATCATTATTATAAATAGCATAACAAGTGCAAAGTCAGGTTGCATTGGCAATCCAAGTGCTGGTGTAATTTGATGAAGTATAGCTCCTATTCCAAGTAATAATGCATTAATTATCATTTTTTTAGTATTTCCATTTCTATTCATAATTTTATCTCCTTCTAATTTAAAATAATTATTTATTTGCCACTCTCCTAGAATTTCATCATTTCATAACACTTTGATCACCACCTTTACATATCTCTATCTTAGAATCTTTTAAATTCTTAATTATTAATTTTAGACAAATAAAAAAACCGTCCTATGCTAAAAACATAGGACGGATTATAAACTTTCCGCGTTGCCACCTAAATTGTGTTTAAAATTTATGTAATAAATTAAACACCACCTCAAATTCAAGTACTAACATACTCTATCCGCTATAAGGTGCAGCCCACCATAAATGCTACTCTCTAAAAATTAGATTTCGTTTTATTCCTCCAAGGTCCATTCACTAAATCTCTTCTTGCTAAGATCTCACCATCCCTAGCTCTCTTTAACGAAGCTTAACTTACCTACTCTTCCTTATCAATAGATTATCTTTATTTAATTTTCTTATACTATATATTATCAGATTTATAGTTTTTTGCAACTATTTTTTTAAATTTTCGCATAATTTATTATTCCTAATATAGATTCATAATAGAATGTTACATAATCATAATGCTCCCCACTTTCCATTTCTCTCTTAACATCAAGAACCATAGGCACATTATCTGTTATTATGTTATCTACTCCTAAATAGATCATCTTTTCTGCTTCTTCTCTATCATTTATAGTAAATACATGTACTCCTTTTCCAAGTGCATGAAGTCCATAAACGGTCTTTGCATCTACAAGAGAATATTCTAAACTAAAGAAATCTACATTTAACTTTTCAAAATCTCCTACTGCTGCAAGTACAATATATCCAATCTCCATATTAGGATTAAGTTTTTTCATTTTCTGCAATGCTTCAAAATTAGATGATGATATTATAACCTCATGTTCCATACCATTTTCTACAATTAATTTATTTACATTTTGAACCAACGGGTCATCGTTTCCCTTTGGCTTAAGTTCAATATTCAACTTAATCTTTCCCTTAGATTCTTTTAGTACTTTATCTAATGTTGGAATAGGTTCTCCCTTGTATTTACTTGAAAAGAATGAACCATTATCAAGCTTCTCAATTTCTTTTAGAGTTAATTGTCTAGGTGTTTTATTAACTCCAGCTGTTCTTTTAAAAGTGCCATCATGAAGAAGTATAATTTGATTATCCTTTGTGGTCTGAACATCTATTTCAGCATAATTAGCTCCCTGTTTTTCTGCTTCCTTTATTGCTGATAAGGTATTTTCTGGAGCAACTTCACTTGCCCCCCTATGGGCCGTTATTTGAACTTTATCATTTATTACTTTATTAAACACTGTTCTATACCCTATAAATCCACTATATCCTATAAAGCATAGTATAAGTATTGCTACAAATATTTTTGATCCTTTTCTTGATATTTTATATAAAATATTATTTTTATAATCCTCATAGGATTTAAACTCTCTCTCATCCTCCACTAGATCATCTCTAAGTGCATAATAAAGTTCTACTAAGAATGAAACAAATAATGGAGTTATTAAAAGTGATACTACTATGAAACCTATGTAAAATAATACTAATAAAATCCCTAATAATATCTTACTTTCAATAGAGTTTGGTGAAAAAATATATCCACCAATTCCAATTCCAGCTCCTAAAAATACACTTATTGCAATTGAAATGAGTATAATAAAAACAACTTCCCATAAAATTACTCCTTTTAAAAGAGTCCATTTATTTTTCTTGTATATTCTATTGCTTTTACTTACAGCTTCTTTTCCTTTTACTTTTTCTATTACAACTATTGGAATAGCTAATATCCATCTAAGTAATAATACTACTACCACAACCGCTATTAACCCAAGTAAAACCTTTCCCAAAAGTGTCTTTGAAAGTTCTATTGTTATAAAGGGTGGTATAGAATAATTTCTAATTAAAGAACTACAAAGTCCAACTCCAGTTAATGGCCCAATTACCCCTGTAATCAGAATAAGTGGTATTAATCCAATATTAAATGTATCTTTTAATATTCCAAATACATTAAAGACCCCATCTATAATCTTAATTTTTTTTCCTCTATGTGATTCTGCTCCTATATATGTTAAGGCGCCAATCTCTATAAATATCATACAAAAAGCTAATACTAGCAATATGGCTATACATATAATTCCCTCAGGACTAAGTCCAAAGGTTATAAAATCTTTATTTGTAAGATTAGCCATTCCATCTGTCTTTATAAAGTATTTAAATATTAGAAATATTATTGGCCCAAATATAAATGCAGTTAAAATTCTATAGCACATTTCAAAATATGTACATGCGAAAAAATTAAACTTAAAGTTTTTATATGTATTTTTAATAAGAGATAGCATTACTATCTTTTGCTTTTCTCTGCTGTTTTTCATATGTTTTCCCCCAATCTCTAAGTTTATTATCCTACTAAACAACAAAAAAAGCTATTAGAGGATTGTAAACTTATTCTCTAATAGCTATTATATCTATTTATTTATAAAATTAATCGGATGTTCTTGCAAGCCATATAGCTGCAATAACTATTAATAGTCCTCCAAGTAATTGAAGTCCTGTTAATGTTTCTCCATAAACTATATAAGCAAATAAACTTCCAAGAACTGGCTCTAATGCAACTAATACTGATGCAACACCTGTTTCTATATAATCTGTAGCTTTTACATATGATATGTTAGCTATAAATGTACTTAATATACCAATTGATAATATGTTAAGTATTACAAAAATAGGTGATGAATTTGTAGTTATAGCAGTATTTACTCCAGTAAAGTTTGTAAAGAATGCTAAAGCTATTGTACTAAATATAAATCCATAGATTAGCATACTATCCTTTGAGTACTTTCCATCAAAAAATCTTGGTATTACAAGTTGAAGAGCAAATAATACTCCTGTTGAAAGTCCAACTAATAATCCAACTATATCAAGATTTTCAAATCCAACTCCAAATATATTTGAAATTAAAAGACATCCTATTATTGCAAGAGCAATTACAGTTGCTTTTTTTGAAGTTATCTTTTCTTTAAAGAATATTGCATTAAAAATTGTTACCCATATTGGATTAGTAAACATAAGAACTGTTGCAACTGCAATTGGAACTCTCTCTACCGCAATATTAAATGTTGTAAATGATAATCCAAATGTTACGATACCATATATACCACTAATTATAATTCCTTTAAAATCTACCATAAAGGCTTTTTTATTAAAAATAAATAAGAATATACCAAAGCCAATTGCTGCAATTAGACATCTAAAGAATGATATACTCATTGAATCAATCCCTGCATTTCCTAGAGTTCTACTAGTTACACCCATCATTCCCCAGAATAATGTTGCAATTAATACAAGAGTGATTCCTTTTTTCTTGTTGTTCATGTAATTCTTCCTTTCATAATAAAGTATGTTTATATTTTGTGCTAAGGTTTACATTAACCCTTTACTATTCTACTATAAATTCTTATTTTTTTCTAAGATTGCTATCATTGTTTACACTTTAGTCATACTTGTCGTTAATAACTAAGAAAAATCCCTCTACCCATAACCAGACCGTGATGTTATAGATAGAAGGATTTCTAAGGTTTGTTATTCTTTGTATAACTGGATTTTAAGCTATACACAAATGAAGTTAATGTGGTATATACTTATTATCCCTAATTTTCACTTAAATATTCATCAATTGCTTTTGCAGCATCTTTTCCTGCACCCATGGCAAGTATTACTGTTGCAGCTCCTGTTACTGCATCACCACCTGCATATACTCCGTTCTTAGTTGTTTTACCTGAATGTTCTTCTGCTACTATACATTTTCTTTTATTTATTTCAAGACCTTCTGTTGTAGCTGAAATAAGTGGATTTGGTGTAGTACCTAAAGACATTATTACTGTATCTACATCCATTATAAATTCTGAACCTTCAATTTCAACTGGTCTTCTTCTGCCTGATTCATCAGCTTCTAAAAGTTTCATCTTAACGCATTTCATTCCCTTAACCCATCCATTTTCATCTGTTAAAATTTCTGTAGGATTAGTTAAAATATCAAATATTATACCTTCTTCTTTTGCGTGATGAACTTCTTCAACTCTTGCTGGAAGTTCTGCTTCACTTCTTCTATATACTATATGAGTTTCAGCTCCAAGTCTAAGGGCTGTTCTTGCAGCATCCATAGCAACATTTCCGCCTCCTACAACAGCAACTTTATTTCCTGTTCTAACTGGAGTTTTATAATCATCTTTAAATGCTTTCATTAAATTAACTCTTGTTAAGAATTCATTTGCTGAGCATACTCCATTCGCATTTTCTCCCTTTATTCCCATGAATCTTGGAAGTCCCGCACCTGATCCTATAAATACAGCTTTAAAGTCTTCATTTTCTAATAACTCATCAATAGTTATAGTTCTACCAATGATTACATTAGTTTCTACTTTAACTCCTAATTTCTTAATATTCTCAATTTCACTCTTAACTACAGTATCTTTTGGAAGTCTAAATTCTGGTATACCATAGACTAAAACTCCCCCTGTTTCATGAAGAGCTTCAAATATAGTTACATCATAACCTTTTTTAGCTAAATCTCCAGCACAAGTAAGTCCAGCAGGTCCACTTCCTATTACTGCAACCTTTATATTTTTTTCTTCTTCTTTTTCTGAAAGATCTACATTATGTTCACGCCCCCAGTCAGCCACAAATCTTTCAAGCTTACCAATTGAAACTGGATCTCCCTTTACTCCAAGTACACATTTACCTTCACATTGACTTTCTTGTGGACATACTCTTCCACAAACGGCTGGAAGAGCACTATATTTTGAAATAACTTTAACTGCTTCTTCAAAATTTTCTTCAGCTACCTCTTTAATAAATCCTGGTATATCTATAGATACAGGGCATCCTGTAACACATCTTGGATTCTTACATTGAAGGCATCTCTTAGCTTCTTTAACTGCTTCTTCTTCATTATATCCTAAACATACTTCATTAAAGTTTCTAGCTCTTTCTTTAGGATCTTGCTCTCTAACTGGAACTCTCTTCATTCTATCTTCCATATTCATTATTCTTCACCTCCGCAATGTCCACATCCACCATGATGAGTATCTCCTTCTTTTTCCTTAAGGATAGCTCTTCCTTCTTCTGTTTTATACATATTTTGTCTTCTCATAGCTTCATCAAAATTTATTAGATGTCCATCAAATTCTGGACCATCAACGCAGGCAAACTTTACTTCATCTCCAACAGTTACTCTACATGCTCCACACATGCCAGTACCATCTACCATAATAGGATTTAAGCTAACTATTGTAGGAATATTTAATTCTTTAGTTAACATGCACATAAATTTCATCATTATCATAGGTCCTATAACAATTGCTTCATCATAATGCTTTCCTTCTTCTTTAACTAAATGATTTAACATATCAGTAACTCTTCCATTAAATCCATAAGATCCATCATCTGTTGCAACATAAAGATTCTTAGCTACGTCTTTCATTTCATCTTCTAAGATTAAAAGATCCTTAGTTCTACTTCCTATTATTACATCAACATCTATACCATGCTCTTTCATCCATTTAACTTGTGGATATACAGGTGCTGCCCCAACACCACCAGCTATAAATATCAATTTTTTATTCTTAAGCTTTTCTAAATCTTCTGCAACAAATTCACTTGGTCTTCCAAGAGGCCCCACAAAATCTTTTATGTAATCCCCCACTTCATATTTTGCTAATTCCTTAGTTCCTTGTCCAACTGTTTGAAATACTATGCTTACAGTTCCTTTTTCTTTATTGAAATCTGCAATTGTTAATGGTATTCTTTCACCTTTTTCATCATTTTTAATTATTATAAACTGCCCTGGCTTTGCTGATTTTGCCACTCTCTTCGCTTCTATATCCATTAAGTATATGTTATTTGTAAGCTCTCTCTTTGAAACTATCTTATACATGTTAGCCCTACTCCTTTTAATATATTTTGCCTATTTAACTTACTAAAAGCTCCCATCAAAAGTCTTTCTGGGAGCTTTTAGATATTTTTATATTTTTAAATTAAAAGTCTACTTCTTCTCCATAGAATGATGCTTTATATATCTTTTCTATTTCTTCTGGAACTACTTTTCTTGGATTAGTTACTGTGCAAGCATCTGCAACTGCATTTTCAGCCATGAAAGCTAAGTTAGCTAAGAACTCTGCTTCATCTACTCCATATTCCTTAAATGTAGCTGGTATATTTAATTCTTTATTTAAATCTCTTATTAATTTAACCAATGACTTTGTTAATTCTTTGTCATTTTCTCCTTCTAAATTTAACATTTTAGCTATTTTAGCGTATCTTTCTCCGCATACAGCAGCATTAAATTCTATTACTGAAGGAAGCATTATAGCATTTGCACATCCATGAGGTACATGGAACACACCACCGATTTTATGAGCCATTGAATGAACTATTCCAAGAGAAACATTACTAAATGCCATACCCGCTAAACATTGGGCATCATGCATTTCTGCTCTTGCATGTTTATCTCCATCATATGATTTTTTAATATTATCTCTAACCATTTCAATTGCTTTTAAAGCTAATGGATCTGTAAAATTATCTGCTATTGTTGAAACATACGCTTCCATTGCATGTGTCATAGCATCCATTCCTGTATGTGCAACTAATTTTTGTGGCATTGTTTCTGCAAGATCTGGATCTACTATTGCTATATCTGGAGTTATATTAAAATCAGCTAAAGGATATTTAATTTTAGCTGCATAATCAGTTATAACTGAAAAAGCAGTTACTTCTGTAGCTGTTCCACTAGTTGACGCTATAGCTATAAATTTAGCTTTCTTTCTTAATTTAGGTAATCCAAATGGAACTATAGCTTCTTTAAAAGTAAAATCTGGGTACTCATAGAATATCCACATAGCCTTCGCTGCATCTATTGGTGAACCTCCACCTAATCCAATTATCCAATCTGGCTCAAAGCTTCTCATAGCTTCTGCACCTTTCATTACAGTCTCAACTGATGGGTCAGATTCAACTCCATCAAATACCATAACTTCAAGTCCTGCAGCCTTTAAGTTGTCCTCAATTTTTTGTAAGAAACCAAATCTTCTCATCGAGCCTCCACCCATTACTATAATTGCCTTCTTACCTTCAATTTCTTTTAATACATCAATTGAACCTTTTCCATGATAAATATCTCTTGGTAATGTAAAACGTGCCATAACCAAACTCCTCCTAAACACACTATATTTATAAATAATTTAAATTGTTTTCATTTACGTTATTATATATTAGCAATTACCATGCCAATGTTATAAATTTAACGATTTTCTCACAACCACGTCATTTTTTTAACAATCTTTGATTTTTACAAATAATCCACATGTACTATTTTACTACACATTTTTATATTTTATGTTAAATTTTAGGACATCGTTAGATTTTAGGACACTTAATATATATTATATTTATCAAGCTTATAATATAAAGTATTTCTACTTATCCCAAGAGCCTTTGCAGTTTTACTCATATTATAATCATTACATTTAATAGCCTTTTCAATTAATGTTTTTTCTATATCTTTTATATTAAAATCATTTCCTATTTCTATATATATACCATCCTTTGATGAAGTATTATATTCTACACCCTCTGTTGCAATTTCTTTTTCTATATCACAACCTTTAGAATCTTCATCTATATTTCCAACAAACTTATATGATATATCTCCATCTAGATTAACTATATTTTCAATACAATTTTCAAGTTCTCTAATATTTCCCGGCCACGAATAATTAATTAATTTATTATAAAGCTTAGCATTTATCTTTGGAACTTCTTTATTTAATTTAAATGCTTTTACTCTTAAGAAATGCTCAATAAGTTTTTCTACATCTCCTTTTCTATCTCTAAGAGGTGGAAGATTTATAGGAATAACACTTAACCTATAAAATAAGTCTTCTCTAAATTTTCCATTTCTAACCTCTTCTTTCAAATCCTTATTAGTAGCCGCAATTATTCTAACATCTATAGGTATCTCTTTGTCACTACCTACCCTACTAATTCTACTTTCTTGGATAACTCTAAGAAGATGTACTTGCATTTCAAGAGGCATTTCTCCAATTTCATCTAAGAATATTGTTCCTCCATTAGCTAATTCAAATTTACCTATCTTTCCACCCTTTTTAGCTCCTGTAAATGCGCCTTCTTCATATCCAAATAATTCACTTTCAATTAAATTTTTAGGAATAGCTCCACAGTTTATAGCAACAAACCTATGATCTCTTCTATAACTAAAATTATGTATAGCTTGTGCCAATACCTCTTTACCTGTTCCACTTTCTCCTTCTATTAAAATAGTAGATGGACTATTGGCTACTACTTTACAATTAGTTATAACATTTAATATTGCATCACTAGATCCTAATATATCATCAAAGGTTTTATACGCACCTGAAGATTTATTCTCTCTATTTTCTTTTTCTTTACTCATAATAATTACAGAACCTATAATTTTATCCTCTAATCTTATAGGCTTTACTGTTATTAATATTCTATTGCTTGTATCATTTAAAAACTTTATCTCTTTCATATATGTATTATAATTATTCTTTTTAAAACTTAAATTAATATTTTTCCATCCAGGTATTATGCTTTCAACCTTTTTATTTAATAAATCTAAAGATTTTAACCCAATAACTTCACAAGCAAGTTCATTAACATTATTTATACATCCATCAGAATCTAAAGTTATTATTCCTTTATCTACGTTATTTATAACACTTCCTACATAATTATAAGCTTCTTTAAGGACTTCATTTACATGTAGTCTTACTAATTCATTCTCTATAGCTTTCACTCCAAATAAAACTAATCCTAATGAGTGAGGATGTTTATTCTCCCATTCTGATGTTAGATTTAATGTCCCTATTATTTTGCCACCTTTTCCATGTATAGGTGCAGCTGAGCATGTAAGTCTTTTAAAAATATCTATATAATGCTCATCTGCGGTTACTTGAACTGCTCTATCTTCTTCTATTGCAACTGCCATAGCATTTGTTCCAATACTTTTCTCACCCATATACATTCCTGCAATTATATTTAACTTTGCATATTCTTTTACTACACTTTCTTTTCCACTTATGTGTAATATACAACCATCTTTATCTGTAAGCACTATTATAAACTTCTCATCTTTAAGAACATCTTTAAACATATTCATATATATCTTTGCTATTTTTATAAGCTCTACATTTTCTTCTAATACTATTTTTAATTCGCTATTCTTAATACTTCTTTTAGGTCCTTTATTATTTTCCTTTATTCCATATTCTCTACTTCTCTTGTGAGAACTCATTATTGTATTTTTATTATCAATCTCCATATAAAATTCCCCCTGCTACAACGTCTCGTTTTAGAAAAAAAATCCTTCTTTACTATTATAATACTAAATTTCTTGAATTCTAATTTATTTATCAAAGTTTACAAATTGGATTTACAATTTTGATTTAACTACTAAATTAGTATAATAAAAACATCATAACAAAATATGTTATAAACTAGTTTAAATTTTTAACTATCAATTAATTAAATATATAGTATTAAGCGTAATAAAAAAGAGTACTCCAATTTAATTAGAATACTCTCTTTATTAATATCTATTTCTATTTTTAAGTTCTCTTTGCATTTCTCTATTATGAGCTTTTTCTAGTAATGAATTTCTCTTATCATAGTCCTTCTTACCCTTACAAACTCCAAGTGCAACTTTAACCCTTCCATTCTTAAGATAAAGAGATAAAGGTATAAGCGTAAGTCCCTCTCTAGATACAAGCCCTGCAAGTCTTCCTATTTGTTCTTTATGAAGAAGAAGTTTTCTATCCCTTAATGGATCTACATTAAATATATTTCCTTGCTCATAAGGACTTACATGCATTCCTCTAATAAATATTTCACCAGTTCTAACTTCAGCATAACATTCTTTAAGATTTGCTCTACCATTTCTTATAGATTTAACTTCTGTTCCAACTAATTCTAAGCCAGCTTCAATTGTTTCTTCTATAAAATAATCATGTCTCGCTTTTCTATTCTCTGCTAAAGTATTTGAGTTTTTCTTTCTTACCATCTTTTTCACCTACTTTTTATTTACCACTATATAACTTAATAAAATTATATTATATATTGAGCCTATTAGCAATTATATATAAAAAGTGTATCTCTATATATTTTTTAAATATTCTTTAACTAAATGAAGCTATCATTTATAATTACCCTTCCAGATAACTCAATGATAGCTTCCTTTTTAATTTATTAGATTATTCTAATTCTGATTCTTTTTCTTCTATCTCTTCAACTCTTGCTAAAGCTTCTTTTACTTCTTTTTTAACTTGAGGAAGTCTCTCTTGGAATTCTTTTAAAGCTTCTTCTTCTTTTTCTTCCTCTTCTTCTTTTATTAAATCAAAGTAAATTTCTCTATTTGCAATATCTACCTTACTACATTTAACTTTAACTTCATCACCTAATCTATAAATATTCTTTGTTCTTTCTCCAATTAAAGCTAAATGATTTTCATCATATACATAATAGTCATCTTCTAAAGCAGTTATATGAACTAATCCTTCTATAGTGCTTGGAAGTTCAACAAACATACCAAATGATGTAACTGAAGAAACAATCCCATCAAATTCTTCTCCAATTCTATCTTGCATGTATTCTGCTTTCTTTAAATCATCAACTTCTCTTTCAGCCTCTTGAGCTACTCTTTCTGTTTCTGAAGATTGTTTTGATGCATAATCAACTATTCCAATTAGCTTCTTAGCTCTTCCTCCATCAATCTTACCATTTATTTGTTCTTTTATAATTCTATGGATTTGAAGATCTGGATATCTTCTAATTGGTGAAGTAAAGTGACAATAATATCTTGCAGCTAAACCAAAATGACCAAGACTTTCTGGTGAATATCTAGCCTTCATCATTGATCTTAAAAGAAGTGTACTTACTACTGCCTCTTCCTTCTTACCTTTAACCTTCTCTAAAACTTCTTGAAGTGCTCTTGGATGTACATCTTGACTCCACTTCATTGTGTATCCAAGGTTATATATAAACTCTCTAAATTTTGTTAGCTTTTCTTCATCTGGATTTTCATGGACTCTATATACAAATGGTAAATTAGTCCAGTACATATATTCAGCTATAGTTTCATTACACGCAAGCATAAATTCTTCTATTATTCTATTTGCTATCTCTCTTGGATAAGGTTTTATTTCAATTGGCTTACCTAAAGGATTTAAAGTGATTTTCGCTTCTTCAAAATCAAAATCAATAGCTCCTCTTCTCATTCTCTTCTTGTTTAAAATATTTGCAAGTTCTTCCATGGCTAAGAAATCATCATATAAGTAATCATACTTTTTGATTAGCTCTTCATCTTTATCTCTAAGTATCTTAGTTACATCTGTATAAGTCATTCTTTCATTTGTTTTAATTATACCTTCATGAACTTCATGTTCTATAACTTTACCGTTCTTATCAATTATCATGATACAACTTAATGTTAATCTATCTACTTTAGGATTAAGTGAACATATACCATTTGAAAGTTTCTTTGGAAGCATTGGTATAACTCTATCTATAAGATATACTGATGTACCTCTTTTTAGTGCTTCTTTATCTAGTGGGTTACCTTCTTTAACGTAATTAGTAACGTCTGCTATATGAACTCCTAATTTATAGTTTCCATTTGGTAATCTTTCTATTGAAACTGCATCATCTAAATCTTTAGCATCTTCACCATCAATAGTTACCATCTTTAAATCTCTAAAATCTGTTCTTCTTTTATATTCTTTAGGATCTATCTCTTCTTCTATTCTATCTGCAAAATTTAATACCTTATCAGGGAATTCCTCTGGAAGACCAAACTTCTTAATTATTGTAAGAATATCAAGTCCCTTATCTCCCTTTTGTCCTAATACTTCTTTTATAACACCTTCAGGGCTTCTTCTCTGTTCTGGCCACTTTGTAACTTCTACTATTACAACATCACCATCGTTAGCGCCATTTCTATCTTTTTTAGTTACAAATATATCTTGGTGTAATCTTGTATCTTCTGGTACAACAAAACCAAAGTTTCTGCTATTTTCATAGACACCAATTATTGTTTTATTAGCTCTTTCTACTATTTCAGCAACTTCGCCTTCTCTCTTCTTACCATTTTTATCATCTCTAGTTACATGAACTAATACTCTATCTCCATTCATAGCACCGTTCATTGCTGATGATGGTATAAATACATCCTTCTCTCCTTCAGCTTCAGGTATTAAGAAACCAAATCCTCTTTGATGTCCTTGAAGTTTTCCTGCAACTAAACCTACTCTTTCTGGAATAGTATATTTATCGCTTTTATTTCTAACGACTAGGCCTTCCTTTTCCATTGCTTTTAATACTTTTTTAAAAGCTCTATATTCGTCTGATTTTATATCAAATACTGATGTTAATTCTTTTAAATCCATTGGTTTATATGCATCTTCACGCATAAAATCCAATAACGTATTCTTTATTCCCATTTTATTCCTCCAAATTAATTTATCTATATTCTTAAATATATGCTACCCACTATTGTTATATATTATTCTACCTATATATTAACACATTATGAGTTTTAATTCCTCTATTAGAAGTTTATATAGAAAGGAGTTATCATTTAGTTCATATACTAAATAATAACCCCTAGTTTAACTAAATATATATTTTAAAATAATAACCCACCAAATTCTACTATAAGTGGTGCAAATACAACTGCAACTATTGTCATAAGCTTTATTAATATATTCATAGCTGGTCCTGATGTATCTTTAAATGGATCACCAACTGTATCTCCAACTACACCTGCTTTATGACATTCGCTTCCTTTTCCACCATATGCGCCACCTTCTATATACTTCTTAGCATTATCCCATGCACCACCTGCATTTGCCATAAGTATAGCCATCATAACACCAGTTACAACTCCTCCAGCTATTAATCCAGCAAGTGCTTCTGCACCTAAAAGTAATCCTACAATTATAGGTGATAAAATTGCAATTATTCCTGGCACTAGCATCTCTCTTAAAGCAGCTCTAGTTGAAATTTCAACACAAGTTGAATAATCTGGCTTATCTGTACCTTTTAATATTCCAGGCTTTTCTTTGAATTGTCTTCTAACTTCTTCTACCATTTGACCTGCTGCCTTACCAACTGATTGCATTGTAAGTGCTCCAAATAAAAATGGAAGCATTCCACCTATAAGCACACCAACTAATGTTAATGGATTTAAAAGATTTATTGAATCTAATTTTACAGCTTGAGTGTATGATGCAAATAAAGCTAAAGCTGTAAGTGCTGCTGAACCTATTGCAAATCCTTTTCCGATAGCTGCTGTTGTATTACCAACTGAATCAAGTTTATCTGTAATCTCTCTAATACCTTCATCTAACTCACTCATTTCAGCTATTCCACCAGCGTTATCAGCTATTGGTCCATATGCATCAACAGCAACTGTTATAGCTGTTGTAGCAAGCATTCCTACTGCCGATAATGCAATTGCATATAATCCCACAATAGAATCACTTGCACCACCTGTTTTAAAGAATGAAATTAATATTCCAATTACTATTAAAAGTATAGGTATAACTGTTGATTTCATACCAACTGCAAGACCAGCTATTATATTGGTAGCTGCTCCTGTCTCACATTCTTTTGCAATAAATTTTACTGATTTATAATCTGATGATGTGTATACTTCTGTGATTTTCCCAATTAATAAGCCAACACATATACCAACTACTACTGGAATAAAGAATTTTAAGTCTTTAAATAAATAATTACATGCAATGGCACTTAATATAAGGGCTATTCCTCCTGATAAGAAACTTCCTATGTTTAAAGCCTTTTGAGGGTCATCCCCCTTATAACTTTTAACTACAAATATCCCTATAAGTGATGCAATAATTCCAATTGCAGCAAGTATTAAAGGATAAATCATAGCCTCACGTCCTGCTACTATTGATACAAAACCGCCAAGTGTTATAGCTGAAATTATTGATCCAACATAGGATTCAAAAAGGTCAGCTCCCATACCACAAACATCTCCAACATTATCTCCAACATTATCTGCAATTACAGCTGGATTTCTTGGATCATCTTCTGGTATACCAGCTTCTACTTTTCCAACTAAATCTGCTCCAACATCTGCTGCCTTTGTATATATACCGCCACCAACTCTTGCAAATAGTGCTATTGATGATGCACCAAGTCCAAAGCCTGTTATATACTCTGCATTTAAATCAAAAATAACTGCAAAAATAGTAAGCCCCACAACTCCAAGTCCTACAACTGAAAGTCCCATAACGGATCCACCAGAAAAAGCTACTCCTAATGCTTCTTTCATTCCATGCTTTGCTGCATTTGCTGTTCTTACATTTGCTTTAACAGCAATCTTCATCCCTATAAATCCTGCAAGCATTGAGAATATTGCACCTACTAAAAATGCTATAGCTGTCTTATAACTTAAAAATGCTGAAATTAATACAAAAATACACACCACAAATATTGAAAGATACTTATATTCCTTTTTTATAAAGGCCATAGCTCCTTCTTCTATATGTGATGCTATCTCTTTCATTTTTTTATTTCCAGGATCTTTTTTAATAATACCTTTTGCAATAAAAATTAAAACAATTAATGAAATAATCCCACAGACTAATGGTAATGCTAATAACTCCATAGTTACACCTCTCATAATTATTTTTAGTACCTAGGGCACTACTATATAATTATGAAATAAATTTTTCTATTAGAATTAAATTTATAATCTTATTTGAATTTACGTTATATAAATACATAACTTCACTTTTTAGCTTAAGAATAATAAAAAATCTACTATGGTAAATGGTTTATTTACTTTGTCCATGACATTTATAGCTATATTATACGAAATATATATATTTATTCGTCTTACTTTTATCATTTCGAATAATTTTTTGTACTATATTTTTTTAAGTAAAATTTATAATTAATAAAAAAATGCCAGTCATAATGACTGGCTAATAAATCTAACTTGTGATTCCCACACATATTATATTAAATTTAAAACAATTGTATTTATAGCAAATAGTAACATTCCTATTATTGTTACTCTCTCTAGCATAACTTCTTTTGTTCTTGATTTGTTTCTTGAGAAGAATGTATCATTGTTGCTACCTTGAATCAATCCACTTAAGGCATCTGATTTACTTGGTTGCATAAGTACTGAAACTACAATAACTATTCCTAATATTACCTCAAGTACTAATAACGCTGTTTGCATGGGAACACCTCCTAATATTTAAACGCTTATTTTATACTATTTAACTCAATTAGTATATCATAAAGAATAATTTATTTCTACACTAATTTCCAAAAATTATCTGAAAGCGCTAAATATTATTTCAAGATTAAATTTAATTCTATTTCAATTATAGAAATTAGTTACTATTTCTTTATATTGAAGAATGCATCTCTTCCTCTGTATTCAGCTACATCATCTAATTCTTCAGCTATTCTAATTAATTGGTTATACTTAGCAACTCTTTCTGATCTTCCTGGCGCACCAGTCTTGATTTGACCTGCATTTACAGCAACAACTAAATCTGAAATAGTTGTATCTTCTGTTTCACCTGATCTATGTGAGATTACTGCAGTGTATCCTGCTCTGTTAGCCATTTCGATAGCATTTAAAGTTTCTGTTAATGTACCAATTTGGTTAAGCTTTATAAGAATTGAGTTTGCAATTCCCATTTCGATACCCATCTTTAATCTTTCTGTGTTAGTTACGAATAAGTCATCACCAACTAATTGGATTCTCTTTCCTAATCTTTCAGTCATGATCTTCCAACCTTCGTAATCTTCTTCTGCCATACCATCTTCAATTGAGATGATTGGGTATTTATTTACTAAGTTTTCATAGAAATCAACCATTTCTTTTGGTGATAATGTCTTACCTTCATGTTTTAAGATATATTTACCATCTTCGAAGAATTCTGATGAAGCTGGATCTAGTGCTATAAACATTTCTTTTCCTGGTTCTAAACCAGCTATCTTGATAGCTTCTATAATAACTTCAATAGCTTCTTCATTTGATTTTAAGTTTGGTGCAAATCCACCTTCATCACCAACACCTGTTGAATATCCTTTTTCGTTTAATAATTTTTTAAGTGCATGATATACTTCTGAACACATTCTTAATGCTTCTGCAAAGCTTTCTGCTCCAACTGGCATAATCATGAATTCTTGTAAATCTACTGAATTATCAGCATGTTCTCCACCATTTATAATATTCATCATTGGTACTGGTAATACTTTAGCATTAACTCCACCAACATATTGATATAAAGGTAAGCCTAAATAGTTTGCAGCAGCTCTAGCTACAGCAAGTGAAACACCTAGTATAGCGTTTGCTCCTAATTTACCTTTATTCTTAGTTCCATCTAATTCTATTAAAGTCTTATCGATGAAAATTTGATCTAAAGCATTTAATCCAACTAATTCATCAGCAATAACTTCATTAACGTTCTTTACTGCTTGAAGTACACCCTTTCCATTGAATCTTGATTTATCTCCATCACGAAGTTCTACAGCTTCAAATACACCTGTTGATGCACCTGATGGTACTGCTGCTCTTCCTACTGTTCCATCTTCTAAATATACCTCAACTTCTACTGTTGGGAATGATCTTGAATCTAAAATTTCTCTAGCTAAAACATCTACTATTTCTGCATATTGTTTCATTTACTTTTCCTCCTTAACAATCAAATACATTAGATATTATTTACAACATCCTATATTTTTATTAAATAATTAATTGCTTTTTTTATTTAAATACATTATAATCCATTCTGTTGATATTTTCAATCAATTGATAACTTTTTTCAATTTATTAATATTAGATATTAATTTATAACATTAGTAAATCTTTGTTTACCAATATTTTGACTATAATCACATACTTAATTAATATATACTACCTTAACTGTTATAATTCCTAGCAAAATAAAAAAGCCCTAAAGGACTTCTTTATTTTAATTATTATACTTATATATCATAACTATTATATCTTAATGTTATTTTACGTAAATATATTACTATCTAATTGTATTCTATGTTGTTTTTCTCAAAGTATTTATCAAGCTGACTCTTCCAATAAATACATAACTTAGGATCTTTCTCTTCTATATGCTTTAAAAATGTATCTAATACTTTAAGTCCATTTAATTTTTTCATCAAATGTCTTGGAAAATCAACTTTTCTTGTATAGCATCCTTTAGGATCTATCATTCTAAGCTCTAACTTTTCAGTTACATATACATCTCTACATCTTGTATCTAATTTTGCAAATCCAAGTTTTTTAAACTCTTTTAATAGTCTATATATCTTCATAGACATTTCTTTACTTAACCCGTTTCTTTTTATGTATTTATCTAAACGTACTCCACAAACCATTTCTCGTACAATATAAAGTTCGCCTCGCGCGTATATATTAGGAAAATATTTTGATTTTTTGGTTCTTTTAAGAGTATCACCCTCTGCCCTACAGATTTTTTCTTTTAAAAAAATCTTTATAACTCTATTATTTGGAAGTTCATATACTATCCCGTTATTTCCTTGTCCTAAGTATTTTGCTTTTCTAAATAACTTTTCTGTCTTCTCATCAAAGCAAACAGAATAGGTGTAATTTCCTTTCATTTAATCATCCTATATATTATTTCTCTCAATATATACTATTACACTTATTATTTATTGTGATAGAGTTCTATCTCTTATAATAATCCTATTTATCTTTATACTTGAATATATAAAGATATAAAAAAACAGTTATATACTTATTTTAAGTATATAACTGTTTTTTGTTTTAAAATTAAGTTTGATATAATCTCTATAACACTCTTTATATTTTAGGATAAATTATAATTATATCTAGTTACTTGCTTCTTCAGCTTTTATAACTTCATTTCTAAGTACAATGAACATCATTATAATTCCTGCAGTAATAATTATATGAGATAATCCAGCTATACCGGATATCATAGCTCCACCATTAAGTCCTAAAACTTGATCTACGCCTCTCCATATAAACATTCCAATCATAAAAATAAGTCCAGCATTATAAATTATATAAAATTTGCTAAAGAATTTATTTTTAGTGATCTTAAATGCATTTTCAAATAAAACTAAAATCAGAAACATTAAACTACCTAAAACTAGTAAATGTACATGTGCTACTGCTAATGATGTCTTACCTGTATAATCATTCATTCTTGTAAATTCTCTATAAAAAACACCACTTGCAAGAGCAATAACAGCATATATAAAAGCTGTATTTATAAGTTTCTTCATTAGTTACACCCCCTTCTTCACATTCCCACAAACATATTTAAATTGATAATTAATATCTATAAACATTAATTATCCATTTAAATATTACTATACTTCTCTTCTCTTGTCCATAAAGAAATTTAAAAGCTACATTCATTTATAGAATGTAGCTTTTATTAATTCAAACAAATATTTTTACTTAAATTAATTATAATATAATTGTAATTAATTTAAATTTATATGTTATATTCTTTAAGATGATGCGCTAAAGCTCCTATAAGATTTGCATCTTTTCTATGCGTACATGTTCTTATTTCTGGCTTTATTTCTGCAATCTTAATCTTCTTTAATATTTCATCTATTTTTTCATTTAAGCTTATTATAAAATCATCTCTATCACTTATAGAACCCCCTATAAGTACAAGCTCTGGATCATACATATACTGAAGATTATAAATTCCTTTTGCAAGTTCTTCATAAAATGTATCTATTACTCCCTTGCAAAACTCATCTCCATTTTGTGCTTTATTAAATACATCTTTGCCATCTAAACTTTCATCATTAAAATACTTTCTAGCCTTTCTTACAAAAGACATTGTAGATGCAACCTCACTAAATGTTTTATATTCTCCGTCATTATCTTCCATGATCATAAATCCAAATTCTCCACCATAAAGATGCTTTCCATGATGAATTTTCTTATCTTTAATTATAGATCCACCAATTCCAGAACCACATACTACAAACAATATATCATTTACCTCTTTTGCAGCTCCTGAAAAAATTTCTGCAAGCGCTACACAATTTGCATCATTTTCTATACTTATATTAAGATTTAATCTCTCTGACAATACTTCTTTCCAATTAGTTCCATGAATGCATGGAACTGCACTAGCACCACCTACAATTCCACTATTTGTATCAACAGCTCCTGGTGAGCTTATAGCAACACCTTCTATATCATATTGACTTTTCATTCCATTAACCCAATTTACAATAGTATTAGTAAATTCATTTAATTCATGTGATGGATATAATGTATCCTTTTCTATAAGGTTTCCATCCTTATCTGAAAGTGCAACTTTAATAGATGTACCTCCTATGTCCAAACAAGCAAACATGTCCTCAGCCCCTTTAATTTAAAATCCTTTGTTTCTAGATAGTTCTTTAAACCATCTACCACTTTTCTTTATTGTCCTCTTTCCATCTTCAAGATTTAAAGATACAAGTCCATATCTATTTTTATAAGCATTAAGCCATGACCAATTATCAATAAATGTCCAAACATGATATCCAATGCAATTTGCATCTTCTTCAATAGCTTTATTTAACCACCTTAAATGATCTTTATAGAACTCAATTCGATAGTCATCCTCTATAACGCCATCTACTATGAATCTTTCTTCGCCTTCAACGCCCATACCATTTTCAGTTATCATCCATTCAATATTGTTGTAGTTTTCTTTTATATTTACAGCTATATCATATATTCCTTTAGGGTATATCTCCCATCCTCTATATGGATTCATAACCTTTCCTGGCATATCATAATTGTCATAATAATATTCTGGAGTAAATGGTGCCTCATCATTAGGTTTATTAGCTTTTGCACAAACTCTTCTTGGCTGATAATAATTTACACCTAGAAAATCTATTGTATTTTCTTTTATTATGCTTAGATCTTCTTTTGTATAATTAGGCATTAAATCATGTTTTTTTATAATTTCTACTAACTCTGTAGTAAATTCGCCTTTTACAGCTGGATCTAAAAAGCTCTTATTTGCAAATAAATCTGCTATTCTAGCTGCTTTTAAATCCCATTTATTTTCGCTTCTTGGGTAGCATGGAGAAAGATTTATTATTATACCAATCTTTCCATCAGTATTTAACTCTTTAAATTCTTTAATAGCTAATGCATTGGCTAACGCTGTGTGGTACGCTACTTGTACAGCTGCTTTCGGATCAAATTTACATGGGTAATGATATCCTAAATAATACCCACATTCAACATGTACCATAGGTTCATTAAATGTAAACCAACGTTTTACTCTATCTCCGAAAAACTCAAAACAAGTCTTTGCATATTCTTTATAATAATCTACTACTTTTCTATTTTCCCATCCACCAATCTTTTGAAGTTCCATTGGCATATCAAAATGAAATAAATTTACAAAAGGTTCTATTCCATTTTTGATTAATTCATCTATAACATTATTATAAAATTCTACACCGTCTTTATTTACTTCTCCATATCCTTCTTTAAACATTCTAGACCAACTTATAGACATCCTAAATGAATTATGTCCAGTTTCTTTCATTAACTTTATATCATCTTTGTAGTTTTTATAGAATGTTGAAGTATCTTCCGTTCCTATACCATTGTGAAATCTATGTTTCTCTGTCTTAAACCAATAGTCCCAAATATTCTCTCCCTTATTTCCTACATCTATAGCACCTTCACTTTGAGTGGCTGAAGATGCGCTTCCAAAATAAAAATCATTTGAAAATTTTATCATATTATTCTCTCCTACTCTTTATTAAATACTTTCTCCGTTGAAACCCAACTATTTAAGACTTCCTTATATTTTCTTATATAGTAATAATGAATTAAATCAATTTGAACAAGTATTGGAATTTGAGCTGATAATATACCTGTTGCTTCCTCCCCCTTAAAGTTTGAAGTATTTATTGTTATATCTGAAGTCTCATTTAAAGATGATTTTTTGTTTGCTGTTATAGTTATTACAGTTATATCTTTCTCTTTTAACTCTTCACCAATCTTCTCTAAAGCTTTATTACCTCTAAGAGTAAACAAAAATACTAAATCACCTTTTTCTAATATCTGAGTTGCCATTTCTATTGCACTTCTATCATGTATAACTTCTATGAATTTTCCCATTCTTGAAAATCTAAATTTAAAATCCTGAGCAGCTGTTGCACTAAGCCCTAATGCAAATATATTTATAAGCCTATGTGAATGTATCTCTTCACAAACCCTCTCTATTTTTTTCTCATCAAAATTTTTATCTATATCATCAAACAAATTAAAATATTCAGTTTGTAAATCAATTGCTATATTATTTAAGCTATGGTCTTTTTTATTTTTAAGATGCTCATTGTATAAATATATAAGCTCCTTATAATTAGAAAGTCCTATCTTCTTACAAAACCTTGTTATTGATGCATTAGATACATTTAATTCTTTTGATAATTTATTTATAGGTAAAACTGGTTTTTCATCTAGAAAATATTCAGCTATTCTTTCCTCAACAAATGTAAAATTAATTTTGGAATGGTTTATCCTTAAAACAATTTCCTTCTTCATACTTCCTCCAATACTTGATTCATCATTAACTATAAATTTATTTTTATAGTTTTAATTTCTCCTTTTTTAAATGATGGTATAAGTATCTCTTCTTTATCTACATTTACCTCTTCTGTTAATTCTCTATTATTTAAATTAACTAATTGATAGCTCTTAGCATTCTTAACTTTTATTCTTCCTGAATCATTTATTTCTTTATCTGAAGAATTTAGAAATCTTATAATAAATGATTTTTTATCTATTGCATTTATTGAGGTTATATTAATTCCTTTTAATTCATCACTATTTATTAAGCTATCAATAATAGATATATCATCTTGAAGAGGATGACTTACAAAATATTTTAATGTATTCGTAAATCTATTTATCTCTTGTATTTGATAATATGGACTACTTATACTATAATTTTCAAATATATTTTTTATTTTAGTTATATCTAATTCTTTATCAAAATTTATTGCAAACTTAAACTTAAGCTTACCCTTAAGCTGACTCTTTGGGGTTTCTATATATTTAAATTCATTTCCAGATGCCACCCCAGGTCTTCTTATAAGATCTGGCTTTCCTAAATATCCAACTCCCCTAAAAAGTGTTAATGCTATATTAGAATTATCTAATATTTCATACTCTTTAATTCCCTTTGTCATTATTGTAGCTGATGATTTTGTATCATTCAATGATACAAAATGTAACATCGGATAAATAGGTGAAGGTTCTTCCTTCCAATTAAGTTCTCTCCAATCATCAATATGATTTGGAGTATTATCCCTTTTAATTATTCCCATAGGAGTATCAGTTATTGACTTTTCTGATATAACTCCTGTTTTTATTATAACTCTCATTCTATGGTCTTCTGCATTGTTATTAATTTCTAAATGACAATCTATTATCTTCTTATTATTTAGAGATAATTTCATAGTATATGGAATACTTGAATTTATTCTAGAAATATTTCTATCTTCCAAGTTCCTAGGAATATCAAATATCCCACTTATGCTAAGTTCTTTATATAACTCTCCATTTATAGTTTCACACTTTGAATCTTTAAAATCAAATTTAAATCTTGTATCATTATAAGGTGGCGAGTAATCATAGGTATCTCCATCATCACCTGAATCTTCAATTGATATACAATCCTTTAAGATTTCTCCAGTTAGCTTATTAGTTATATCTATTTTTCCATTATTAAACTCAACTTTATAATAATTATCTTCAATTACATTTTCTAAAATTTCTTCTTTACTATAGTTGCTTTTTTCTTCAATAACATTTAGTCTCTTTATACTAAATGGATTAACTTTGCACTTTATTACTGCTTTAGTTACATAGAAATATAAATTTTCATCATGCTCTTCTGCACTTCTCTTTATACTTCCACTATATTCTTTTTTACTTTCGATTATTTGAAGTGGAATTTCTACTCCCTCTTCATCTATAATCTTAAAATCCTTATTCTTAGATGTTATATTTATAGTAAACGCTTCATCTCTAGTTCTTGATAAAGTATTAAATAAAATTAAATCATTTTCTTCTCTATCTTTAATTGATTCGCTTATTTTTCTTACTATATAATCACAAGCTGAATAAGACAACTGATCTACCTCAATAAGCCTTGCTAATATACTATCGTTTGTTTTATCGCTATTACATCCACAAGCACTATCATGAGCATGATTCATAAGTAACTTCTTCCATATCTCTTCAAGCATGCTTACTTTAGGATCTAACCCTATATTTTGAGCCATTACCATTAGAGGTTCTAATACATATACAAGTCTTCTTTCAATTTTATCATTTAGGTATTTATGATCATACCTCGATGAATAAATTGATCTATGTATCTTAGAATTAGATGGATTTATAAATTCTCCTTCTACTTGAAATAAATTCTTTTCCTTTTCTAATTCATCAAAAAATTCATCACAAGAACTCTCTATATATTTAAAATTATTTTCTGTTCTATCTTGATAATATTTAATTCTTTCTTTTATATTAAAATCTACATACCTTTGGTCTCCACCTACTGGTAGTAATATATTCTGTGTAGCTGATCCATCTCTCATTTTTTCTTCAACAGATTTAACATCATCATTATATATAAGGTTTCCACCATAATAGTATCCATCTTTTATGTTATAAACTAACACGCTACTCCCATCTTCACTATTCCATATAAACTCTCTATTTGGACATTCATCTTTTGAAACACCTCTCCAAAATATTGATCTTTTTATATCAAATCCATTTAATATTTTAGGTAAGTCTTTTGTTTGACCAAAAGAATCTGGAAGATACCCTATCTTCATGTAATCCCCATACTTAGATGAATTTTTAATTCCATAGAATAAGTTTCTTATGATAGATTCTCCAGAGATTATTAATTCGTCTGTTTGAGTGTACCATGGTCCTATTAATAACTTTCCTTCAGTAACAAGTTTCTTAACGACTTCAAATCTATCTGGCATAAACTTTATATATTCTTCTAATATACTTATTTGACCATCTAATAAATACTTGTTAACTTTCCCACTCTCAAGTGCTTCTATAACTTCATCCATATGATATATTAACTGTATTATTGTTTCATTTGCTGTAAAATACCACTCATAATCCCAATGTGTATGAGAATAAACATGTACTTTCTTCATATATTTCTCCTTTTTATTAAAAAGCCTAAATAGAATATTCTACTTAGGCTTTGATTTAATTATTTAAAATTCTATTTGTGACACTAAGCTATATAATTCTCTATTATCAATATCACTTGCTATTTTATTTCTAAAATCATCATCTATTAGTTTTGTTGCAATAGCGCTTAATATCTTTATATGATTATTTGCACCATCTTCTGGTATTGTAAGTCCAAATGCTACTTTTATTGGTTTTCCATCAAGAGAATCCCATTCAATTGGATTTTTAAACTTTATTAAAAACACTCCTGATTTTTTAACTACTTTACCTTTGCAATGTGGAATTGCTATTCCATCATTAAACCCAGTTGTAGCTTCTTTTTCTCTTTCATATAATCCTTTAAGATATTCTTCTTTATTAGATACATAGCCATTTTCATATGCAATTGAAGCTAGGAATTTAAATGCTTCATCTTGTGTCTTTGAATTTTCATCTACATATATATGAGTTTCTTTAAAAACTTCATTATCTATATCCTTTATATCTAAAACTATTTCTTCTGCAATTTTCTCTTCATTGATTTCTTCATCATCTTCATATACATCTGCTTCTTCAGTTACTGGTTTTTTAAGTATACCTAGTAATACAGCTGTAAGAAGTATACCTGCTGAAACTGATCCTATCCATGTTATAAAAGGAATTGGTTGTTCAATATATCCTATAAATGTTCCAAGAGGTGAACCTATACCCCCATAGAACTTACATCCAAATAATCCAACTAATCCCCCAGCAAGTGCTGAACCTGCAACTGAAGCTGTAATCATTTGTACTGGATGTGCTGCTGCAAATGGTATTGCACCTTCTGTAACTCCAACCATACCCATACCAAAGGCTGAATTTGCTGATATCTTTTCATCTTTAGTAAATTTATTTTTAAATAATATTGAGGCAAGCCATATTCCAAGTGGTGCTACTGATATTGCAGCTTGTGCTGCTGTTCCTGGAACAAAGTTTGCATTTTGAATACCAAACTTTGCAACTGTATCTGTAAATACTGCTGTACCAAATATTAAAGCTGTTTTATTTACTGGTCCACCAAAGTCGAATCCAATCATAGCTCCAATAATAGCTCCAATAATAAATGGTGCACTTGAATATTTATCATTTAACATTGTAAGTCCACTATATAACCAATCCATAGCTCCTGCTATTGGTTGTCCTATTAAGAATAATACTATTACTGTAATTGCAAAAGTAGCTATTAATGGAATAATCATAATTGCTAATAAAGGTTGTAATATCTTTGGCCACTTTATACTCTTAAGTCCTTTTACTAAGTATCCTACAATAAATGCTACTAATATAGCTGATAAGAATCCTCCACCTGTTTGAGTTCCTAAAAATTCTGGATCGTTTGCTAAATATGCTCCAATCATTGCTGGTGCAATTGCTGGCTTATCTGCTATAGAGTTAGCAACAAAACCTGCAAATAATGGAATCATTAATTTAAATCCAACTTGTCCTACAGCAAATAATTTTGACATGAAGTATCCCATTGCTGTTGTATTATCAAATCCCCAATTTACTATTCTTCCAAGTTCATCTTTTTGGAATGCAAATATGTTAGCTATTGCTAAAAGAAGTCCAGCTGCTATACACATTGGTACCATATAAGATATACCACTCATTATATGTTTTATAAACTGATTATCAGTTTTTCCTAAAGTTACACCTCCAACTTTAGAGCCTTTCTTACCATAAAGTAGAGCTTCATCATATGCTCTATCAATTAATGAACTAGCATTTTTTATAGCATCTATTGATTTTGTTTGCAATACCCTCTTTCCTGCAAATCTTGATAAATCGATATCTATATCAGCTGCAATTATTACTACATCTGCATCTTTAATATCTTTTTCATTAAGTACATTTTCAGCTCCTATAGAACCTTGTGTTTCTACTTTTGCTAAATAACCCTTTTTCTTAGCAGCCTTATTTATACTTTCAGCTGCCATATATGTATGTGCTATCCCAGCTGCACAAGCTGTAACTGCTACAATTTTTTTGTTCATTTTATTGCACCTCCCATTTGATGATTTCATTATTACACATTTTTTTCTCTTTGCAAACATTTTCAGCCCTTTTAGATTTGATTTTCTTTTTTATATGTTTCAGCGAAAATATTTTCAAAATATATATAAGAAAAGAACTCGTATATAGTATACGAGTTCTTAAACAATTTTATTTAATTACTTTATCAATGAGTGTCCAGTCATTTCTGATGGAGCCTCAAGTCCCATTTCGTGTAACATAGTTGGTGCTATATCTGATAATTTACCACTTTCTAATGTCTTACCTTCTGTATCCTTAGTTACCCATACAAATGGTACTGGATCAGTTGTGTGAGCAGTAAATGGAGTTCCAGTCTTAAAGTCTATCATTGTTTCTGCATTTCCGTGGTCAGCAGTTACAAATAATGATCCACCCTTTTCTAAGATCTTATCAGCTACTTTTCCTAAGCATTCATCAACAGTTTCTATAGCTTTAACTGCTGCTGGAATTACTCCTGTATGACCAACCATATCTGGGTTAGCATAGTTTAATATAATCATATCATATTTATCACTATCTATTCTCTTTAGCAACTCTTCAGTTACTTCGTATGCACTCATTTCTGGCTTTAAGTCATAAGTTGCAACTTTAGGTGATGCAATTAATGCTCTATCTTCATTTTCATTTGGCTGTTCAACTCCACCATTGAAGAAGAATGTTACGTGAGCATATTTTTCAGTTTCAGCTATTCTTAATTGATTTAATCCCTTGTTTGCAACAAATTCTCCTAGCGTATTCTCTAGTGTTTGAGGCTTAAATGCTATCATAACACCTTCGAAAGTCTTATCATATTGAGTCATTGTAACAAATGTTAAATCTAACTTTTCAGCATTAAATCCATCAAAATCTTTTTGAGTTAAAGCTCTTGTAAGTTCTCTAGCTCTATCTGGTCTAAAGTTAAAGAATACTACTGAATCTCCACTCTTAACAGTTGAAGTTGGCTTACCATCTTCTAATACTACTGTAGGTACTACGAATTCATCAGTCTTCTTATCATTATATGATTCTTGTATAGCTTCTACTGCACTAGTTGCTGTATTACCAGTTCCTCTTACTATTGCATTGTAAGCAAGCTCAACTCTTTCCCATCTGTTATCTCTATCCATTGCGTAGTATCTACCACTTACTGTAGCGATTTTTCCTACTCCAACTTCTTTCATCATTTCTTCAGTCTTTTCTATGAATTCCTTACCTGATGAAGGAGCAACATCTCTACCATCCATGAATGCATGAACGTAAACTTCTGTTAAACCTTCTTTTTTAGCAAATTCTAAAAGTCCTTTTAAATGATTGATGTGTGAGTGAACTCCACCATCTGATAATAATCCCATTAAGTGTAATGCTGTATTATTTTCTTTAGCATTTTTCATAGCCTTTAAAAGCTCTTCATTCTTAAAGAAATCTCCATCAGCTATAGCTTTAGTTATTCTAGTAAGTTCTTGGTATACTATTCTACCTGCACCTATATTTAAGTGACCTACTTCTGAATTACCCATTTGACCTTCTGGAAGACCAACTGCCATTCCTGATGCTTCAAGCATTGAATGAGGATATTCCTTTATTAATTTATCAAAGTTTGGTTTTTTAGCTAATGAAACAGCATTACCTTCTGAAGCTTCTGCTATTCCAAATCCATCTAATATCATTAACATTACTGGTTTTTTTGCCATAACTATTACCTCCATTTTATATCTATATTAAAAATGATTCATCTCTTTTTATTATGTGTCATTTTTCCACTTATATTATACTATAATAAAGTGCCTTAAACAACAAAAAGCAATAGTATGAAAGAATTAGTATTATTCAATCATGACTATTGCTTATATGTTAATTCTACCTATTAATCTTACTTAATTTTAGTAGTTAACTATTGCAGCAAAGTCTGAAGCTACTAAGCTAGCTCCACCAACTAAAGCTCCATCGATATCTGATTGAGCCATTTGTTCTTTAATAGTTGCAGGCTTAACTGATCCACCGTATTGGATTCTTACTTTATCAGCAACTTCTTTTCCAAACATTTCAGCTACAACGTTTCTGATAGCAGCTATAGTTTCGTTAGCTTGTTCTGATGTAGCAGTTTTTCCTGTTCCAATAGCCCAGATTGGTTCGTAAGCTATAACAACTTTTTCTGCTTGCTCTTTAGTTAATCCTTCTAAATCAGCTTTGATTTGTCCAGCTAAAACTTCTACATATTTTCCTGATTCTCTTTGCTCTAAAGTTTCTCCACAGCAAAGAATAGGAATTATGTTATGCGCTAAAGCAGCTTTAACTTTCTTGTTGCAAGTTTCATCAGTTTCGTTGAAGTATTCTCTTCTTTCACTATGTCCAATTACTACGTAATCAACTCCCATAGCTTCAAGCATTCCTGGAGCAACTTCTCCTGTGAAAGCTCCCTTTTCTTCAAAGTGCATGTTTTGTGCAGCGATCTTTACGTTTGATCCTTTAGCAGCTTTAACAGCAGCGTCTAAACATACAAAAGTTGGGCAAAGTACTACTTCACAAGTAGCATCCTTTACTAATGGTTTGAATTCGTTTATAAATTCTACAGCTTCAGCTGGAGTTTTATGCATTTTCCAGTTTCCTGCGATTATTGCTTTTCTCATTTAAAATCACCTCTAAAATTATTGAGTTTATTAAAACTCTTAAAAATACTGATAAATCAGCCACTCTCTTAACTTCTTAACAGAGTGGCTAATATTTTATTTATAAAAACTATTTAGGCTAATAAATTAGCTATTTAAAGCATCTATACCAGGTAATACTTTACCTTCTAAGAATTCAAGTGATGCTCCACCACCAGTTGAGATATGAGTCATCTTATCTCCGAATCCTAAGATGTTTACAGCTGCAGCTGAATCTCCACCACCGATTATAGTAGTTGCATTTGATTCTGCCATAGCTTTAGCTACTGCAATAGTTCCCTTATTGAAGTTATCGAATTCGAATACTCCCATTGGTCCATTCCAGATAACTGTCTTAGCATCTTTAACTGCATTTGCATATAATTCTTCTGTTTTTGGTCCGATATCTAATCCCATGTTTCCAGCAGGAATGTTTTGATCTTCAGTTATTGTAGCTTCCATATCTTTAAATTCTGGTGCTACTCTATGATCTACTGGTAATAAGAAGTTAACTCCCTTAGCCTTAGCCTTTTCAATCATTTCTCTAGCGTAATCAACTCTATCTTCTTCAACTAATGAAGTTCCGATTTCGTATCCTTGAGCCTTTAAGAATGTGTAAGCCATTCCTCCACCAATTATTAAAGTATCTACTTTATCTAAAAGGTTGTTTATAACAGCGATCTTATCTGAAACTTTAGCTCCTCCTAAGATTGCAACGAATGGTCTTTCTGGTGATTCTACAGCGCTTCCTAAGAACTTTAATTCTTTTTGGATTAAGTATCCACATACTGCTGTATCTATAAAGTCAGTAACTCCAACTGTTGAACAGTGAGCTCTGTGAGCTGTTCCGAAAGCATCGTTTACGAAGATTTCAGCAAGTGAAGCTAATTCTTTTGAGAATTCTTCTCCATTCTTAGTTTCTTCTTTTCTGTATCTAGTGTTTTGTAGTAAAACAACATCTCCATCTTTCATTTCAGCTACTGCTTTTTTAGCGTTTTCTCCAACAACATTATCGTCTGCTGCAAAAACAACTTCTTTTCCAAGCATTTCGCTTAATCTCTTAGCAACTGGTGCTAATGATAATTCTGGCTTTGGTTCTCCCTTTGGTTTACCCATATGTGAGCAAAGGATTACTTTAGCTCCATTATCAACTAAGTACTTGATAGTTGGAAGTGCTCCATTTAATCTATTTTCGTCAGTTATAACTCCATCTTTTAGTGGAACGTTAAAGTCACATCTTACTAGGACTTTTTTACCGTTAACATTTATATCTTCTATAGTCTTTTTATTGAAGTTCATCTCTTTCACCTCTTATAAATTATATACATATTTTAAAATAGTCTGGCCTTATAGCCTTATACTACAAAACCAGACTTATAAAACTTTTTATATTTACTATCTAATTAATAGATTACTTTAAGTTAGCGAAGTATCCTAAAGTTCTGATTAATTGGTTAGTGTATGACATTTCATTGTCGTACCATGAAGCAACTTTAACTAATTGTTGTCCGTTAACTTCCATGATCTTAGTTTGAGTTGCATCAAATAATGATCCGAAGCTTATTCCGATTACGTCTGATGATACTATTGGATCTTCAGTGTATCCGTATGATTCGTTTGAAGCAGCTTTCATAGCAGCATTTATTTCTTCAACTGTAGTGTTCTTGTCAAGTACACAAACTAACTCAGTTAATGAACCAGTTATTACTGGAACTCTTTGAGCGTTTCCGTCTAACTTACCAGCTAATTCTGGGATAACTAATCCGATTGCTTTAGCAGCACCAGTTGAGTTAGGGATGATTGAAGCAGCAGCAGCTCTTGCTCTTCTTAAATCTCCTTTTCCGTGTGGAGCGTCTAATGTATTTTGGTCATTTGTGTAAGCGTGGATTGTAGTCATGAATCCTTCTTTTAATCCAAATTGATCATTTAATACTTTAGCCATTGGAGCTAAACAGTTTGTAGTACATGAAGCACCTGATATAACTGTATCGCTAGCTTTTAATATTTCATTGTTTATGTTGTAAACAACTGTTGGAAGGTCGTTTCCAGCTGGAGCTGATATAACAACTTTCTTAGCACCTGCTTCGATATGAGCTGAAGCCTTTTCCTTTGAAGCGAAGAATCCAGTACATTCTAAAACGATGTCTACGTTTAATTCTCCCCATGGTAAGTTCTTAGGTTCTCTTTCTGCAGTTACTTTAATTTCTTTTCCGTTAACTACGAAAGCTCCTTCTTTAACTTCGATTTCTCCATCGAATCTTCCTTGTGCTGAATCGTATTTGAATAAGTGAGCTAATGTTTTAGCATCTGTTAAATCGTTGATTGCAACCACATTAAATTCAGGGTTGTTGATCATTAATCTTAATGCTAATCTTCCTATTCTTCCAAAACCGTTAATTGCTACATTTACCATATTGTAAATACCTCCTAAAAATAGCTTTTATAAAAATTTTTTTTATAAACAAATTAATTTAATTATCTACTTGGCTTCATTTAATCTTCTTAAGATTTCACGCCCAGTAGCTTCATCGGTGACTAATACACCATTTTTATTATTTCTTTGAGTCACAATAATTGACTCTACTTTATTTTTTCCACCAGCAACAACAATATGCGTGTTAATTTTTCTGGCTTCATCAATATTTATTCCAATAGCGGTTGTATTTGATACCACTTTTGAATCTTTATCAAAATAACATCCAAATGCTTCTCCTACAGCTTTAAGCTCTGCTAATTTAGAAATACTTTCATCTGAAAGGCCTCTTTTATGAGCCATCTCAAAAGCATTACCTACTCCGTATACAAAAATATCTGCATTATGTATACTTTCAACAACTTCTTTTATTGATTTTTCTTCTTTTAAAGAATTTAAAATTTCTAAACTAACACTTTCAGGAACATGAAGCATTTTGTAAGTTCCGTTAACCTTTTTTGCAAGTGAGGCTACTAATGTGTTTCCTTGTACTTCTACATTTCTTCCCATTCCACCTCTTGCTGGAACTACCAATACATTAGATATATTTCTAATGATTTCAAAGGATTCAACAACTTCTTTAACAGAACTTCCTCCCGTTAAGGCAATTACTGAATTGCTTTTAATTATTTTTTTTAAATAATTTGAAGCAGCTTTACCTATATCCTTAAGGATTGACGAATTGCTATCTACATCACCTGGAACTATTAAAACATCTTTTAGAGAAAGTTTTTCTTTAATATCTTGTTCAATATCAGATAATCCTCTAACTTCATGAATAAATCCACTTAGCTTATCAACTATCTCTTCTCCACTTTTAGTTACATTCATACCAGGGGTATTAACTTCTATTAATCCTTGCCCTTTTAAAAAGCTTACTTCTGTTCTAACAACTCTTTCGCTTAAAGAAAGCTCATTTGCTAAAACTCTTCTTCCTATGGGCTGATTTAAAAATATAGTCCTTAGTATATTGTACCTTTTCTCGAGTACCTCTACAAGTTCAGGAACTATCTTCTTTTGCAATCTTAATATTTCCTGCAACTTCAACACTCCTTTTGGTCACAAAGCGTCCCACACTTATTATTTTCGTCCCACAAGAACATTATAAGTTATCTTGACTAATTTTTAAAGTATAAATTTAATTTTTTTTGATTTTTATACCTATTTTTTGTTTAGAAACTACTCTCAAACCTTATATTTACAGTAATCCATTGCAATTATAATCTTTTTCTTTTACTTGAAGATTTGATACCAAGTTCCTCTCTGTATTTTGCCACAGTTCTCCTTGATATATTCATTCCATCTTCTTTTAACCTATCACATATAAATTGATCAGAAAGTGGTTTTTTCTTATCTTCTGAATCAATCATCTCTTTTATGGTATTTTTTATTTTTATCACTCCAAGATCTTCATTTCTTGAAGATACAGCTACCCTAAATAAATCTTTTATTTTTACAGTTCCTCTATCAGTTGATATATATTTATCTTTAATCGCTCTACTTACTGTTGACTCATGAACTTCTAACTCTTCTGCAATTTCTTTTAAGGTCATAGGTTTTAGGTAATTGTGTCCCTTTTTAAAATATTCCTTTTGTCTTTCAATTATTTTTTCTAAAACCCTATATAAAGTACTTCTTCTTTGCTCAATACTTTTAATTAAAAATAACGCTTTATTAAGCTTCTCCTTAACGTATTCTGATGCCTTTGCATTATCATCATTATTGATAACTTGCTTATACGTTTTATTTATGGATAATCTTGGTATAACACTATCATTCATTATTATTATGAATTCCCCATCAATTTCTCTAATCGCTGCATCTGGTATTATAAATTTAACTTCTTCACCAGTATAAAAACCTCTTGATGGTTTTGGTTCTAGTTTTTTTATAACGTCTCCATATCTCTGTGCCTCTCTTGGTGATATATTTAATTTTTTGCCTAGTACTACATATCTATTCTCTGCTATATCCTCTAAATGATTTTTTACTATTTCGACCATAATATCATCATCTAAAGCTAATTTATCTAATTGTATAAGTAAACATTCTATTATATTTCTTGCCCCTATACCATAAGGTTCTAAATCTTGTACTATTTTCAAAACCTCTTCACCTTTATCTAAAGAAATTTTAAGTTCCTCACAAATATCCTTCAAGTCACATTCTAAATAACCTCTATGATCTAAATTCTCTACTATGTAATCTCCAATTTCTTTGGTATATTCATCTATTGATAACTCCATTAATTGCTCATGTAAATATTCCTTTAACGACTTCATTTCTGATATAAAATTAAAAGGAGATACCTCCTCCTCATCATATGATCCATAACTTTGCGCTCCATAGTTATCAAATTCAAAATATTTTACCATTTCTTTGTAATCATACTTATCCATTACCTTATCCTCGCTAATAGAGGATTTTTCCTGATTATTATCTTTCATATCAAGTATTGGATTTTCTTCATATTCTTTATCTATGTACTCACGCAAATCATTTACTGACATTTGAAGCATTTTTATAGACATTTGCATCTCTTGAGTCATAACTAACTTCTGTTCTTGAGTTAGATTAATAGAATACTCCATTTTCATAATATCACCCATCTCCACTTATCTGTTTATTTATACACATATTCTTTTTACAGTTAATTATATCATAGAAATTTTTAGTAATAAATAAGCGTGTAATGGTTTTACCCCACCATCCCAAGTATTATATCATGCTTTAAACTCTATGACTTCAAATATCATTTTTGGCACTTTTATTTCTTCTGTCTTTATTTTTTCTTTATATTTTTTTAAATCCTCCATAGTCTTTCCTGATACAGCCTCACTAGTTGATGGAGCATAATCTATCATTTCTTCTTTAATTCCTAGTTCTTGAATATTTTGAATTCCACTTTTAAACTCTCCATTTTTTACATTTTCGCATAGATTAAATATTGCTTTATCCACACTTTTAATCATAGAAGATATTATTTGATCACTATACTCAGGCACAGTAACTCTTTGATCAGTATCTACTCCAATAACTTTTTTACCTCGTTCTTTTGCTGCTTTAAACACTCCAAAACCCGCTTTACCACATGCTTGGAATATAATATCACACCCTTCATCATAAAGTTCTATTGCATTCTCATAAGCTTTATTTTCATCTGCAAAACTTTGAATAAATCTTACATTACTTCCATCTATAATTCCCATAGCCGCTTTTTCATTAACTGTCTTAAGACCAGCTGCATATCCACTATAGAATTGTAGCCCTATTTCATTATTCATACCTCCGATAAAGCCTACTTTATTTGATTTTGTTTCATCTCCAGCTACCACTCCCATTAAAAAGGATCCTTCTTGATGTCTAAATAAAACTGATTTCACATTTGGCTCTTCAACGTCTTCATCTACAATAGTAAAACTTTTATCTCTTCTTTCTCTTGAAACTTTTTCTACAGCAGCCTTCATTTCAACTCCCATAGCAACTGTCATATAACTATCTTCTGCAAGCTTTCTAAGTCCTTCATCAATCTTTTCTTTATCATCTTTAGTTTCAACATATCCTGGAATAATTTGAACTTCTTCCTTTGATTTTTCTATTCCTTTTTTTGCAAGTTCTCCAAAAGATGCATCCTTAAAATTTTGAGCTATAAGTCCTATGTGTATCTTTCTTGATATAGACTTTTCAAATTTTGCAACACACCCACCAGTAAGCATTAATATGTATAAACAGACTAATAAAACCAATAAAATAGAAATTTCCTTATTTCTTTTTAGCTTATTCATATAAGTTCACCTCAATAAAATTTATCAATTTTATTTTTTCCAATTACTTTTTTTTAATACAAAATAAAAGAAGTATCAGATTTTGATACTTCTTTTATATATTGTAATCTCTTATATAATATTATAATTTCTTCTCACCTATAAAGAATACACCAAGAGCTTTATCACCTGAATGTATTCCTACAGAACAACCAACTGGTCCTTCTATATAATCAATATCGTGTTCTTCTAGATATTCTTTCAATCCACTACATACCTCATCATGATTTACGTTTGCTATAACTACTGGTAAATCTCTTCTTGGAACTAATTCTTCCATATCATTTATAATTCTTTTAACAGCCTTTTTGCTACCTCTTACCTTACCTTTTAAGGCAATAACCCCATCTTTAACTTCAAGTACTAACTTAATTCCAAGCATTCCTGTTACAACACTTACTGCCTTTGGAAGTCTTCCACCTTTAACTAAGTTATCTAATGAATCAAAACTTAAAGAACTACTTAAATAAGGCTTAATTTCCTCTAACTCTTTAGCTATCTCTTCAATTTTTAGGCCTTGATCTCTAAGTTTAACTGCTTTTATTACAAGTAGACCAAGTCCTGATGTTATTGTCTGAGAATCAACAACTTGTACATCTTCTGTCTCTAGCATTTGTTTTGCAAGACATGCTGATTGATATGTTCCACTCATTCCTGATGACATTAGAACTGCTAAAACTTTATAACCTTGATTTATATATTTTTCATACACTTCTACAAATCTATTTGGAGTAATTTGAGCTGTTGTTGGGAAAACATCACCTTCATCTATTCTTTTGAATACTTCCTCTAAAGTTATTTCTATTCCATCTAAGTAACTTTCTTCACCAAAATTTATAAGAACTGGCAATACTTCCACATCTAATTCTCTTAAAAGCTCCTTCGGTAAATCAACGGTGCTATCTGTTATAATCTTAATTTTTTCCATTCCTCATTCCCCTTTGCTTTATTTCATATTAGGAAATCCAAACTGTCTTAATGCTTCATAAGCAATTATTGCAACTGTATTTGAAAGATTTAAACTTCTCGTGCTAGTCTTAATCATTGGAACTCTTATTCCTTCATGAGCATTGTGTACATCTTCTGGAACTCCGCATGTCTCTCTTCCAAACATAATGAAATCACCTTCTTTAAATTCAATTTCATCATAATGTTCTCCACCATGGGTTGTTGCTAAATATATTTTATTATCTCCATACTTTTTCATGAAATCTTCATAGCTTTCATGAACTTCTAATTCTAACTCATCCCAGTAATCAAGACCTGCTCTTTTTACTTGCTTTGAGCTTATATCAAAACCTAGTGGTTTTATTAAGTGAAGCTTAGCTCCTGTTAATACACAAGTTCTTGCTATATTACCTGTATTTTGTGGTATCTCTGGTTGATACATAACTATATTTAAATTCAAAAAAATCACCTTCCATTATCGAATACGAGAAAAAAGAAGATGAATTCACATTCATCTTACGCTTTTATAGCCCTATCCTATTTTAGACTATAATAAAAATAATACTACATCACTTCTTTTTAGTCAAAGAATTTCTATATACTTAATTTGTTATTTTTACATTTTAAAACAAATAAACTTATCATCAAATAATATACTTTATTATACAATTTTTAATATATTTACTTGCTTTATCCTTAAAAAATATTTTCATCCTTTCTAATTCCTCTTTATCATAAACATACTTTGTATATCCAAATTGACCGTACTTAAGCGTTCTATTTTCTTTATCCATCGGAAGTTTTGATTCAGGATATACACTTAAGATTTGATTCTTAGCTCGTTCTGTATATCTATGAGAAATTACTTCTATTTCAATCTTTTTGTCTATATCTCTAAACTCTTCACCTATTTTTTTGATAAGATTTTCATACTCCTCCATCCAATTTTCATATATGAATACTGGAGCTATAATAAATCCTATTTTATATCCATCATTATATAACTTTTTAGCAGCTTCAATTCTTTTTATAAATGGATCTGTTCCTCTTTCAAATTCTCTTATTATCCTATCCGTATTCAGACTAAATCTTATAGTTGTTCTACCATTATGCTTTGCACCTATCAACGAATCAACATTTGAAAATTTTGTTACAAATCTAAAATAACTATATTCATTTGATCCAAAAAATTCTATTGCAGTTTTCATTGCTCCTGTATATTCTTCTGTAGGAATTGGATCTGATGTAGCTGCACCTTCAAAAGTTGTAGTTTTAGGTTTTCTTTCGTTAATATAATTTAGTGCCTTCTCTAATATTTCATCCACATTTACATAAATTTTTGTATAGGGTCTTTTACCTAATTGGGTGTTTAAATAACAGTATTCACACATACCACTACACCCACTGATGAGAGGTAATTGATAATTAGCTGATGGCTTACAACTTTGAAACTCTGTTATTTTTCTAACTCCTACAACCAAAGAACTTTTACCTGAAATAAAGCTTTGTATAGGACTTTCTGCCTTCTTACCAATAAACCTTCCACCTTTATTTACTATAACTTCTGTATCTTCCTCATTAAAATAAGAAAACAATCTTTTTCCTAATGGATATTCTAATGATTTTTCATCAAAAATAACTTTAGCTGGTTTAAACATAAAATCACCTCTAAAGTAGTATTTTCTTAAATTTAAAGTATTTATACGTCTATCTTGTATTTAATATAAATTTTTCAAGAGCTTTTCTCACACCATCATTTACATTTGTATCTGTTATATAATTTGCCTTCTCCTTAAGCTTATCAATTGCATTTCCCATGGCTATTCCAAGACCTGCATACTCAATCATTGATATATCATTCTCATTATCACCTATACATATTATTTCTTCACGTTTAATTCCATAATGATCTGCTAAAATCTTTACTCCATTTCCTTTTGATACCCCATGTGCATTTATCTCTATACTTCTATTCCCAGAGCTGTAATATACAATATCATCTATATTATCAAGTTCCTTTCTAAACATCTCTGTTCTTTCTGGAAAAATAGAAAACATTATACATTTTGTGATTTCACCTTTATATTTATTTAATTCTTCACTCCACTTTTCTTCTCCCTTTATAGTTTCCACACCTATTGAAAAGTCTTTGTTCTTTATTCCAGGAATCACTATCCTAGTTATTAAATTACTAATATAGCTATTAGTTATAATTTTATCTATTGTATGTAAATGTAAAACCACTCCACATTTATCTGCTATTTTAAGTAACTTCTTACACGTATTTTCATTAATTTTACTTTTAAAAATAATGTCACTACTTCTCTTTTCCCTAACAACCGCCCCATTACCTGCTATAACAGCTGCTGATGCCCCTACAAGTTCTGAATAGTATGCCGCATTATTATAAAGTCTTCCAGTTGTTATTACCACTTGAACGCCTTTGTTTGCAACTTCTTTTATTACTTTTTTGCTTTCTTCTGAAATAGACTTTCTCTTTCCAAGCAAAGTTCCATCCATATCTATACATACCATTTTATAACTCATATTTTCATCTCCATCATCTACTATATACTACAAAAAGCAAGTTATAATATTATAACTTGCTTTGTTATATAATTTCTCTTATATATTATTCTAAGAGAAATATTCAAATTTTTCCACATATTTTTAATTAATTAAACTATATTTAACTTTTTTAACCTTATTTTGTTCCAACTCTAACTTTCTTAGGCACCATAGCATAATTATCTGTTGAAACTAATTCTTTATTTATAACTTTACCATTTTCATAAGTAACTTGATATCCCTTAGAAACATATCCAGTTTGTCCAGATGATTCTACAATCCTCGTACCCTTTGGCAAGCTTGGATCTTTTATAATTTCTTCTGTTGGACTTATAGTCTTTATAACTTCATTTGTCATGTCATAAGTCTTTCCACCTAAACCTTTAACGTCTCCATAAACTTTAAATGTAACATTTTTATTATGAGTAATCCCTTGAATATAAATTGGGAAATCATATGGATTTTTAAATTTATAATCTAAATATCCCCATGCTACAGTTGCATCAAGACTTGGTTTTGAATATCCAACTGTTAATGAGTGATTATGTCTTTCTGTTGATCTGACATTTGCTCTCATTACAGCTCTATAAAGCGTTGATGATACTTGGCATATTCCACCACCAATATCTTTTTCTACTTTGTTATTTATATAAACGTTTCCTTCTTTGTATCTACTTTTATCAGTTTGACTAATATCACTATAACTAAATACATCACCTGGCATTAAAAGTGTTCCATCTACAAACTCAGTTGATACATCAATATTTGTTGCTCTATTTGCATCTGATGATTGGAATGAAGTAGTAAATTCGCCCATAACACCATTTATCTTAGATAATTCAGCTTCTGTTACCTTAGGCTTATTTTCTTTATCTATTACTTCTACTTTTGTTGCTTCATCAACATTACCATTTATTTTAGCTTTAAGCTCTTTGTTAAGGTCTTCTTTATTTATTCCATACCCTACTTTCCCTGGTGCTATTGAAATATTTCCTGAATTACTTATATTAATTTTAGCATTTTGTGGTGCTATGCTAAGTTTCTTTATTACTTTATCTTCTAATTCAACTAATTTCTTATCACTATAACTGAAACTAAGTTGAATATCATGGCTTGTACCACCTTTATTTTTTATTAATGAATTCTTTTTAAAAATACTTAAATCCTTTCCATAATCAAATGCTTCACTCACAGTTTTCTCAATATCATATTTAGAATCTATTTCTGAATATTTAGCTTCATACTTTTTATCCTTATCCTTAACATCTATAATAATTTCTTTATTATTTATTTTATTAGCAAACTCCTTTTGAAGTACCTCAGTAGCTTCTTCTTTGCTCTTTCCACCAATATCTATACCTTGAACTATAACTTTTGGATAAATTTTATTATTCCATTCATTTATTGTACTATTTATTGATGCAATATATGCACCTGTACCTATACCAATCATAGCAACCACTGCAACAGTTGCTATTAATATATGCTTTCTTTTATTTGGGTCACTCCCATCTTTCTTGTGGCCCGTCTCACGCCTCTCCATTCGACTCCTCACCCTTCGTCCTCCCTTTTGTAATAATTTCTAAATTTATATATAAATTGGTTATAAAATAATTATATATTATAATTACTAAAAATATAATATATTTATATAATATTATATAAATACATTAATATAGAGTCTTTTAAGTTTTCTTAAAAGGCTCTATATTTTTATTATAATTTATAACAAATTGGTATTTTAACTTTAAAAACTTCTTTGAATTATCTATACTTTAAGTTTATAGTGACTTCTAACTTGTGATGTTTCTCCATCGTAATCAAAAGCTTCTATAGATATATTTAATACTCTATTGAATGGCTTATAAATTGTACTTAAAGGAATTCTAAAACTAGTATCATCTTTATCAACTGTTCCTACCCAATAATTATCTACGAATATATTGTATCCTAATAAATCTATATCACTATTCTTATTCCATCTTACATAAATATATTTATTATCATGTGTAACCGTTAATCCTCTTACTTGCCTTGGCTGCATTAGAAGATCTAAATTATCAGGGCCCCAGTTTGCATCTACTGGGTTACCAACACCATTTACAGTTTCATTTTCGCTATACTGCCATATTCTCCATCTCTTCCAACCTCCTATATTTGGCGGAACCGGTGGATTGCTTGGAACATTTCTATACATTGCTATCCATAATGGCATGTTGCTTAAAGGATAAGTTCCATTACTCTTTCTAAAATTATCATAAAGCTCTATAAAGAATAAACCAGTATATAACATAAGCCTTCTTCTAGTCTTTTTTTCAAATCTATCTCTAAATCTGTCTACCCAATTTAAAAGAGCATCTGTATCCATTTTAGGTTCTATTGGTGCTTCCACATCTAGTACTGGGAATAAATCGCCATAATTTTTATTTCCAAAACCCCTTTGAAGTATGGCAATAAAATCGTCACATTGAGAATCAGCTGTTAAAATATTATATGATGGTAGTGCATAGTGATATGCCCCAACTGGTATACCATAACTTCTGCTTTCTCTTGCAAATTCTAGAAATCTTTTATCCTCTCTAAATCTTCCTGAACCAGAACCTGATGATCTTAAGTACAAAAAATCAACTGTAGTTGCTAATGTTCTAAAATTAACTCCCATGCTATATTCATTTAAATCTACACCAAAAGTGCTTCTAGCATTCCTATCTTGCATAACTCCTCCAAAGAAAATACTTATTCTTTATTAAAGTATTATTTTTCAAGATATAATGTTCCTTAAATAGCAAAAAAGATAAATAATACTAAGAAGCTATAAATAATAGATTCTTAGTATTATAGTAATAAACATATTTTAAGTTTTATAGTTAGTATAATATTAAGCATTTGTAATTCTTTTCTTTATTTTTAAGCAATATATTTTTTATATTTTTAATCTTATATAAAAACTTATATCATTTCCATAGCATTCCCCCCAAATTTTACCACCATGCATTTCTACTATATTCTTAGATATAGCAAGGCCAAGACCCGAACCACCTAAGTCTGTACTTCTTGATTCATCTAATCTATAGAATCTATCAAATAGCTTATCAAGTTTTGCTTGCGGAATATTTTCACCTCTATTTTTTACAGCTATTGTTGCATATCCATCCTTTGAATATACTCCAATGATAACTGCGCCAGGCTTATATGAATACTTGACTGCATTAGTTAATAAGTTCTCAACTACTCTAACCATCTTTCCTGGATCAATGCTTACAATAATCCTTTGATCAGTTAATGTTTTAACCTGCTCTATATTCGAACTTTCAAAATAAGGCTTCATCTCTTCCGATACTTGTGATACAAAGTCTACAAGATTCACCTCGGCTTTATCAAGTTTCATTCCATTATTATTAAGCTTTGTGTATTCAAATAAATCTTCTATTAAAATTTTAAGTTTTTCTGATTTATTATAGGCAATATTTAAATATTCATCTCTTGTTTCTTCATCTCCATATTTTTTATCTTTAACAAGACCAATATATCCCATTATAGATGTTAAAGGTGTTCTTAAATCATGTGAGACATTAGTAATTAAATCCGCCTTCGTTTGCTCTGAATTTTGTTGTGCTTTTATTCTTGTATCTATATCTTTTGCCATATTATTTACGTTCATTGCAATATTAGCTATTTCATCATTTCCACTTTCAGGTATCTCATAACTTAAATCTCCATCTGCAATATATTTAATTCCCCTTGCAATCTCATCTAAGTATTTTGTCTTTTTATTACTTGCAATTAAAAACAATACAACAAATATAATTATTGAAAGAATTAATGCAAGATACGAATTATTAACTTCATACTGAACATACTCTATATTCGCATTAGGTATTCCACTATAAATTAAATAGTACTTTCCATTTTCAATATCAATCGGATATAGCACTGTATACTCACTTGCATCATGTTCATTTTTATAACTTCTTGATACATTTTTTAATATATTAAATATATCAAGTTTTTCTTCAGATGCACTGGAATTTCTATATATTACTTTTCCATCTATATCTGTTATATACACTTTATCAGAATTTCTTGAAGTATTATTTAAAATATCTTTGAAAAACTTACTATCTGTAATCTTTAATTTATTATACTGTTTTCCATTACTATCTTCATTTTCTTTTTTATATTCAATTTCATTCATTATATTTTCAGCATTTGATTCAATATTACTATAGTTATATCGTATCTCCGCATTAGTCTTAACATCTCTAAACATATCATTTAAGATTCCATAAGATAATAATGCTACTAAAAAACATACTCCAAATAGAATCATAAGTTCAAATCTAATACTCTTTTTAATTTTCTTATCTATATATGCTACTAATTCTTTAGCCTTTTTTGTTATTCTGAGAGTAGATATTTTATTGACTATTCTGACTCTAAACTTTTCTTTAGGTGTTTCCGATTTATTTTTTTTATTTTTCAATTTTATATCCTACCCCCCAAACAGTTTTTATAAACCTTGGACTTCTTGGATTCTCCTCTATCTTTTCTCTTATTTTTCTAATGTGAACCATAACAGTATTATCTGATTCCATATATTCTTGATTCCATACACTCTCATATATATTTACCATTGAGAATACTTTTCCTGTATTCTTTGCAAGTAAAACTAATATATCAAATTCAGTTGGAGTGAATCTAATACTCTTATCCCCTAGAAATACTTCATGTGTATCTAATTTAATTACTAAATCATCTATTACTATTGTTAGATCACTTTCTTCTTTGCTTTGATAACTATTAAACTTTTTGTATCTTCTAAGCTGTGATTTTACTCTCGCTATAAGTTCTAATGTATTAAATGGCTTACTTAAATAATCATCAGCTCCCATATTAAGTCCTAATATCTTATCTATATCCTCTGATTTTGCTGAAAGCATTATTATTGGTAATTCGCTTTCCTCTCTTATCTTTAGGCAAGTTTCTATCCCATTTAATTTTGGCATCATTACATCCAATATAACTAAATCAACTTCATTTCCTCTTAATAAATATAAAGCTTCTTCTCCATCTGCAGCTTTTAAAGTTTCATATCCTTCACCTTTTAAATATATTTCAACTAAATCTCTTATTTCCTTTTCATCATCTACAATTAAAATCTTTTCTTTACTCAATTTAATACCCCTTCCTTATATTTGTGGATACTATCTTTATCATAAGTAAATTATAAATTTTACTTCTTAAATAATTATCTCACAAATTCTTAATATATTCTTAAGATACATATTTTACAAATCATATCTTAAATTCTCTTTTAGTATACTTATGTAATATGGTACATGCAATACTACTTATTAAAAACAAAAATAAGCTAAACCTTTTAGGCATAGCTTATTTAATATAATTATCTCTTTTCTTTTAATGATTCTTCTATTATTTTATCTAATAACTCACTGTATGTCATATTCTTTCCAGCAGCGCTCTTTGGGAATAAACTATTTTTAGTCATTCCTGGAAGAGTATTTACTTCTAATATATATGGTACTTTATCCTCTGTAACTATCATATCAACTCTAGCATATACAGAACACTTCAAGGCTCTATATGTTGCAAGTGCCATTTCTTCTACTTCTTTATGAAGATCTCTTTCAAGTTCAATTACAAATTCATCTGATCCACCATCGTTATATTTTGCTGCATAATCAAAGAATTCTGCATTTGGCTTAATAGCTACTATAGGATACATTTCATTCCCTAAGATTGGGCAAGTTATCTCTTCTCCTTTAATAAACTTCTCAATCATTACTTCGTTATCCCATTTAAATCCTTCTTCTACTGCATTTAGAACCTCAGATCTATCTTTAATAATAAATGTTGCAACGCTTGATCCACCATGAGTCGGTTTAATAACCACTGGATATCCTAATTTTTCAATATCGTCAAAGTTAAGCTCTGAAACATCTCTTAAGTTTATCCATGGTGCTGTTCTTATTCCGGATGCTTTTAAAAGATTCTTTGACATATCCTTATCCATACATGCTGCACTACTTAATGGCCCACAACCTGAATATGGTATCTCTAAAGATTGTAATACTGATTGAACAGTTCCATCTTCTCCAAATTGTCCATGAAGTGCTAGTAATGCAAAATCTATTTTTTCATCTCTTACCTTATTTACTATATCATCTTTTTTATCTATTACAATTTTAACTACATCATACTTTTTAGTATCTATATTCTCTAAAATTGATTCCCCACTTTTTAAAGATATCTCTCTTTCCGATGAGATACCCCCCATTATTACTCCAATTTTCATACTGTACCTCCAAAATATACTATCATACTTAAAGTTCTCTATTTATAAATACATTATTTTAATAACTATATTATTTTAACCTATATTACTATTATAATAAAGACTCTATCAAAATGAAGAACCACTAATAATCATTTTTTTACTTCTAGTGGTTCTCTTAATTTAAAATGTATAACTTTTATTCTTACTTTGCATTTACATAGATAATGTTATAATGTAATCATATAAAAATATATAAGGAGACATTTTAAGACATGAAAGAAAAAAATAAAGCAATTATATTAATGATAGTTTCAGCTATTGCCTTTGCAGTAATGAGTACTTTTGTTAAACTTTCAGGTGACTTACCATCAATAGAAAAGAGCTTATTTAGAAATGTAGTAAGTTGTATAGTCGCATTTTATTTAGTCAAAAAAAGTGGCGATTCTTTATTTGGTAAAAAGGAAAATAGAAAGTATTTAATAGGTAGAGCCTTACTTGGTACTATAGGAGTTATAGCTAATTTTTATGCAATTGAACATCTAATCCTAGCTGATGCTAATATGCTAAATCAGCTTTCACCATTCTTTACAATTATATTCTCTAGTCTATTCTTAAGAGAAAAAATTACAAAGAATCAAATTATAATATTGCTTATAGCATTTGCAGGAAGTTTATTTATAATAAGACCGACATTTAGTTTAGAAATAATCCCTGCCTTAATTGGTCTTTCATCTGCAATATTTGCGGGTGGTGCTTATACATTTGTTAGATTTTTAGGAGGACGTGAAAAAGGACCTACTATAGTATTCTTCTTCTCATTCTTCTCAATAGTTTCAACTTTACCATTTGTATTAGTAGATTTTAAGCCATTTACTATGATTCAGTTATTCTACTTATTAATGGCAGGTGTTGCAGCATCAATTGCACAATTTGCGCTTACAGCTGCATATAAACATGCACCAGCTAGAGAAATATCAATATACTCATATACGCAAATAGTATTTACTGCGCTAATTGGTTTTACAATTTTCGATCAATTACCAACAGCGTTTAGCTTTATTGGTTATGCTATCGTAATAATAGCCTCTATCGGAATGTTTATGTACAACAATAAGATGGGTAATAATCTTCAAAAAAGTTCTAGTTAAGATTAAATAATAAAAATCTATCAGCTATATATAAAATGTACCCTATAGAATAGTCAATATAAAAAAGTCTATTCCGTAGGGTACTTTTATGTATAATTAAATAAATAATATTAGGAGAAATTAAAATGAGTAAGAAGTTATTTACAGAAGCAGAAATATCAATACTATTCTTTTACTAGTTTCATATTGAATATCAATTATTTTATACTTGTTTGAATTATCATTCTTTCGCAAAAATTTATTTACACTCTCCATCAGTGAATATTGATCTTACTCTGAAAATACTCTAATCTCTTTCAGCTCCTATTCCCCTATCCATATCATATTTTAACATTATTATGTTATTATACTATCCAACTAATATTATCTAAGCTCTAGAATCTCATCTGCATAATTTTCAATAGAAATATCGTGCGTTACCATAATTATAGTTTTACCTTCATTGTTTAGTTCTTTTAATAAATCCATTATCTCAATTGTTATCTTACCGTCTAATGCTCCTGTAGGCTCATCAGCTAGTATAATATCCACATCTGAAACTAAACATCTAGCTATTGCCACCCTTTGTCTTTGACCTCCTGAGAGTTCTTTTGGCGATTTATTCATATGATCCTTAAGACCTAATCTTTCTAATATCTTTATACTCTTTTCTTTTATATCTTTTGTTTTAATTTTTTCTCTAAGATATTTATTTTTGCATTTTAATCTTATCTTTACATTTTCTAATACAGATAAATCCTCTAATAATAAGTACTCTTGATGAATATATCCAATATCTAAAGCTCTTATTTTAGCCTTTCCGTTTGCATTTTCAGATGTTACATCTTTATTATTTATATAGTAGGTTCCTGTATATTCTTCATCTAATCCATTTAAGATATTTAAAATTGTTGTTTTACCTGATCCAGAAGCTCCTCTTATCATATAGAATTTTCCTTTTTCAAACAAATAACTAAAGTTATCTAAAACTATAACTTCATTTTTACCAGTACTATATTTTTTAGTTATTCCATCTAATTTTACACATTCCAACTTATTCACCTCTTACCACTATATTTTTTCTATTCCTATAAAACCAAATATACATGGCAATACATAATATAATATAGAATATTATAAGTAAAGCTATTATTCCTCCCCATACTTTAACAGAAACATCAAGCCATTCAATTTTAGTAATTAAATATGAAATCTTTTGAGCCACTACTGAAATAACTAACGATAAAAATACTAATATTCCCTCTTCTAATATAGTGTTTAGAATTATTGTTTTGTATGAATATCCTATAGTTAACAATATCATAAACTCCGTTTTTCTTTTTTTCATATTTATATAATTTACTATTATCATTGATATAATAATTAGACTTCCTATTATAATTGTATAAGAAGATATCATTAATATATTGAATGTATTTTTACTTGTGTAATTTTCATAGATAATATTACGCACAGGTCTTAATTGAATACTTGAAATATTATTATCAATCTTTAATATTTCTTTTTTAAAATCCTCTATATTCTTTTCATTAACTACTACCATCATACCTTTTAATATGTCAAAAGTATTTTTTCTTAGAACTTCTTTAGACACAGTTTCTTTCCTTATTAGTAAAAAATTATCTGTATATTTCTTTTCATCAAAGATATCTTTTAATAAAATATCATTCTCTGATAAAACCCCTTTAACATTTATTTTATTATCATAATTTAACTTATAATTGTTATTTACCTTATATATTCCACTTAATTTATTTGAAACTAAGGTATCCCCTTCATTTTTTAGATTATTATTTGGAACTGCTGTTTTGTTATTTATATAAGCTATATCTATAACCTGTCCATTTTTAGTAACCTCATCTAATACAGGCATTTCTAAAAATCTATATTTTTCTGAATCTAATTTAAATATCATTTCCTTAAGTTCTATTAATTTATCTAGCTTATTTTCATCATTTGTCATCATTGCCTTTGCTGCAACACTTTCTTCTATCCCCTTTTGATTATCATAATAATTCAAATTTATAGAATAAGTATTATTTATATCACAAATACTTTTTATATAGCTTGGATATCTATACAATATATTAACAGAGTTAAGTAAAAAAACACCTGCTAGAATTATTATTGTAAGAAAAACTATTATTACCTTATCCTTTTTTATTCTATTCTTTATAAAAACTATACCCATACGCTAAATATCCTTTATTTGACCTTTATTTATTTTAATCATCATGGTAGAAGATAATATTATAGAAGCTAATACATTTATAACTAGAGTATATCCTATTCCTCTAATATTTAAATCAAAGCTATTAAAATACTCGTATTGATTTAAAAGAAAATGTATTTTCCCCTCTAACAATAAAAATAACATCATTCCTATAATTGTACCTATCATAACTATAATTAAGTTTTCTAAAAAAATTAAAAAACCAATATCTCTTTTTCCATAACCAATTACTAAAAGTGATTTATAATCTTTTTTCTTTAAATTATAATTAAATATCCCTATCTGAAATGAAGTAAATAATATTATTGTGAATATTATTCCATTAAATAAAATAATCTGTTCCTTTGTTATAGTTAGCTCTGACTTATTTTCATCCCAATCACTAGATTCGAAATATATCTTAGGATCTGCTTTTTTTAATTCTTTCTCTAATTCACTTACTAAAGCTATAGGTTTTTCATTTTTATCATATACAGAAAAACTTACCTTACCATTATCATCACAAAAATCATAGAAATTATCCACTGTGAAAATTGAAATATAATTATTATATACATCCAATTCCTTTGAAATTTCGTTTCCCAAAATACCACAAACCTTATATTCTTTTCCAAGTACTTCTACTGATTTTCCTAAAACATTACTTGTTCCAAATAATTCAATAGCATTTTTATATCCTAATACTATTTTTTCTTCAGCCTTACTCGGATTTAAAAAACTTCCCTTTGTAATAAAATAATCATAATCAAGTCCATTTTTATAACTAACTAAAACTACTGAATCACTTCCGTTCATCCTAACACTAGTTTTCTTTGCAAACTCTTTAATTATTTTTTCAATCTTTTCTATTTCAGTTACATTATTTATTACGACATTAACTCTATTTTTATAGTTACCCATTGATAATCTTTCAGAAATCTTAAGACTATTTTCTTGTATTCCTGCAATAAAACATACACTAAATGTTCCTATCATAAATAAAATAATTATTCCAATATACATACTGAAATTTTTTTTTATTTTTTCTAGTATACATATTAACATTATTCCACTATTACCTTTGTTTTAAATACAATACTGCCGGTAGGCTGTATTTCATCAATAGGATTTACTTCTCTAAAAATATATAAATCATATGTTCCTTCTTTTTCAGGTAACTTAAATCTAAATTCATCCTCAAAAATATCTTTATTATCTTTAAATACCTTATAATTTTTATCATCAATATTAATTAAAGTGTCATCTAAGAAAACCTTATATCCATAATTATCCCCTTCAAATCTTTCTTTTGGGAGTTCCACCTTAAATGAATAATTTACCTCTTCACCTTTTTTCCCTATTATTTCTTCATTAGCTCCTTCTTTCGCTTCTTTTAATTCATCATAATTTATATCTTTCATAACATCACCAATCTTAGAATGATTATTATACCCATATATACCAAAGCATGTATCACCTGATTTAAATATAAAACTAACAATTCCATTAGCTAAGCTATCTGTTTTTATTTTAATTTTATTATCTCCTTTTTTTATTTTAGTCGTATATTGATCCTCTAACCCTTTACCATTAAAATCTACTTTTATTCTTTTGCTATTTAATAAAGGCGTTATAGAAAACTCCCTTTCTTTATCGCCATCATATCTAATTCCTAAATTTAAAACCCCATTTTCAAAATCAATCTTTTTTAATTTATATAAGTCTGTCCCACTATCTCCGTCCTTTATAATTCCATATGAAAATCCGCCATCCCAAACTTGATCTAAAGCAATAACAGCTGTAATAGAGTTGTTCCTAAAACATCCTCCTAACAATAAAATACTACAGATTAAAAAAATACCGATAATTAACTTTTTCATTGCAACCCCCTCTATTTTATAAAGTATAAAAAGGCTAAATAGCCTTTTTATACTTTAAAAACTTAATATTTTAATTATGCATAATGCCATCCATCTTTTCCAAATCCACCATAATTTGATGAACCAGTAGAAGAAAATGATATTCTATGCTTATGTGCTTTTTCAATTCCTAAATTAACCCATTTTTTATTCCCAGTTGCTACTTTACTATTACTTTTACCTCCAACACTATCATACATTTGCGCTTTATGATAATTTACTGAAACATTATTAAAAACTCCTGAAGATATATAAGCATATTCTCTTGTACCACTTGCTTCAAGACTTATAGTTGCTGAGCCTACATGCTTTCCTCCATTACTTGAATAATACTGCACTGGAAAATTACTTGTAGCCGCATGCGCAATAGTTGAACCCCCTAATACTGTTATTAATCCAACGATAATCATTGTTTTTTTCATTAAAACACGTCCCCTTTCTTGATCTTTTTTTTACTTTTACTCCTTTATTTTACAATATATTGTGTTTTTATTCCATATTTTTTTATATTTACCATAAAATATATTACTTTAATATTTAAATAACCATTAAATTAACACTTTGTTAATTTAAATTTGTTATAATAAATGAATTAATTTCTATTAGTTCTTCTGATCCCTATTAATCAAATAATACCTTGGAACATAGTTCACTCATAGTTTCGTTTGACTTTAATTATGTGTAAATATCATTTTCCTAAAAAGATACTAAATTAATAGTAACTTAATTCTTACTCCTCTAATAATTCTAAAGCTTCTTTAGACATGCTTAATATATTTAATCTTCCCTCTTCCTTAATTCTCCTAATACAAACTTAAAAGATGAAATCAATAGTAATGAATGTGTAACTTTTGAAAAATTAGTTAAATAAATATGTAATTGTATATACTATCATAATAATTATAGGCTACAATTGAATTAAAAAAGATGACTCCTGTTAACTACAGAAGTCATCTTCTTAATGTATCTTAGTCTTTTTAATTGTTCTTGACAAATGGAATTGTTTAATAGAATGATAAATTTTTATTATTAGATTATTTATATATTACATATACTTCTTCTTGTCTTCCCATTTACATATATGATTTAATGGACATTCAAAACATTTAGGTCTTTGAGATGTACAGCATCTTCTTCCATGAAATATTAAAAGATGATGAGCAAGGGACCATTCTTTTTTAGGTAATTCCTTTTGAAGTTGCTTTTCAACTTCTAAGACATTATCTGATTTTGCAAGGCCTAATCTATTTGAAACTCTAAAAACATGCGTATCAACTGCAATTGATGGCACTCCAAAGGCATTAGATAGTACTACATTTGCTGTCTTTCTTCCAGCTCCTGCAAGAGAAGTTATTCCTTCCATAGTATTTGGAACTTCTCCATTAAAGTTTTCTTTAAGTTGCCTACACATAAGTACTATATTCTTTGCTTTATTTCTATATAATCCTATTTGCTTTATTCTCTTCTCTAATTCCTCATTAGTTAAAGTTAAAAATGTATCTAAATCTGGATAATCTCTGAATAATGTTTCTGTAACTTCATTAACCTTTTTATCAGTTGTTTGTGCTGATAAAATAGTTGCAACTAAAAGTTGAAATGCTGACTCATGATTTAACTCACAATGAGCATCTGGGTATGTTTCTTTAAGTATTTCTAGTATCTCTTTAGTTCTCTTTTTCATTTTTACACCTCTAGTCTATCTTTTTTTACTTTATGTAACTTAAACTAACTCCTTTAAGTTATATTGTAAAGAAACTCGCTCCTTAAAGAGCGAGTTTAAATTTAAATTCTAATTTTAAATAATAATATATTAAATAAATTTTAACTAAGTATATTATTATGTTACTATTCTATTTATATACTCCTCTATAACTCTCAGGTAATAGATTTGCTATAGATTTCATTAGAGTTTCCATACATCTATCATCATGTTCATGCTTAGTTTCATCTTTTTCTTTCTTTGGAAGAATTACTGGATCACCGAACTTTATAGTTACATCAGCATCTTGCCACTTCTCTCCTCCCATATCTCCTTCTGGACATATTGGAAGTAATTTATCTGTTCCACTCATTCCTATTGGAATAACTGTTGCATTCTTAATCTTAGCAAGAAGCAATACCCCCTTCTTCCCTTCTATCATAGCACCAGTTCTACTTCTTGTTCCTTCTGGGAATATTAGAAGGCTTTCCCCACCTCTTACTGCCTTAACCATTCTAGTCATAGCTTCTTTATCTGCAGTATTTGGTCTTATTGGTATATTTTTAACCATCTTCATTCCTATATTTGTTACAGGATCATCTGATAGTTTTACTCCAGCTACAAAATATGGATCAAAGTCTTTCTTTAATATTTTATTTAAAACTAATCCATCTGAATTACTTAAATGATTGCATATAAACACTATAGGGCCTTGAATATTTCTTAATTTTTCATACCCTTCAATGTGAATATTTGCATGATTCTTTATGTATCTATCTGTTATCTTTTTGCCAGCAAATACTACTACACTCTCAGGTAATATTTCCATAATTTTCGCCATAAATGGTGATAACATAAGATATTTCACCCACTTCCTAAAATATTAGTCTACAATATATTATATTCTAGATACTTATAAAAGTCTATCCATATAGCCTTTTATATATGGTGATTCAGTTTTTACATCTTTTATTTCTTGTCTCTTATATTTTTTCTTTCTTATTATAGCGTTTCTTATTAAGGTATTCTTACCTCTCCACCCACATGATGTATTTTTATAAGTTTCCTTAAAAGCTAAATTGTTAAGATTTATTATAAAATCTTCCTCATCCTTTTTCATGAACTCATTTACTTTAAATTCATTTAGTTTAGTATACTCAACATTTTCATTGTAAGGACATTTCATCTGACAACTATCACAACCAAAAATCCTTCCATTTAATAAATTAATTTCTTTATCATTTAAATCTTTCTTTTGAGTTAAATATGAAATACATATATTTGGGTTTCTTCTAAAATTATTTATAGATTTTGTAGGACATTCTTTTAAGCAATTACTACATTCACCACACTCTTTATATTCTCTTGATTCATTAAATGTGGTTTTGTCATCTTCATATATTTCTAAATCAGTTATAATCTCACCTAAAAAAACATATGATCCATATTTTTTAGTTATAATCATATTATTTTTTCCTACAAATCCAATACCAGCTAAACTTGCAATATATCGTTCTGGAAGTGAATTACTATCTACAAAAGCTTTAGCCTCTCCCCCATGTTCTTCAATAAATTTACATATCTTTTCTAGATAATTGTGGACCACTCTATGGTAATCCATCCCTTTTGTATAAACTGAAAATCCATTATCAAAAAAACTCTCATTCGTAGCATAAGGGAAAGCTATAGAAATTATAGTCTTTCCCTCTTTCATATACATATTTGGTTTTATTCTTTTATCTATATCTTTTTCTTCAAATTCATTTTCTAATAAAAGTTCTTTTCTATTATTATAAAAATCTCTAAGTTCTTCAAACTCTCTGCACTTTATAAAGCCAACTAAATCTAAATTTAAGCTTTTACAAAATTCTAAAATTTCTTTTCTAAGTTCCATCTTCGCACTCTTTCTAATATTTCTCTCATACAAATTAAATTAATTAAATAACCATATCATTATATATTTGTATATAATCACCCTTAATATCTCTTATCTCTATAATTCTTGCTTCTGTTTTTTTTAGCACTTTAGCAGGAATTCCTACAGCTGTTGAATTAATCAAAACATCTTTTAATACAACAGAATTTGCTCCAATCTTTACATTATCTTCAATTATAATTGGACCTAAAACCTTAGCTCCTGCTCCTATTATAACATTATTTCCAATAGTCGGATGTCTCTTTCCTTTATCTTTTCCAGTTCCACCTAAAGTTACACCATGATATATTGTAACATCATTTCCAACTTCAGCAGTTTCTCCAATAACGACCCCCATGCCATGGTCAATAAACAGCCCTCTTCCAATCTTTGCTCCTGGATGTATCTCTATTCCTGTAAAAAATCTATTTACTTGAGATATTAATCTTGCTAAGAAAAACCATTTATGTGCATATAGTTTATGAGCTAACCTATATACTATTAGAGCATGAATACATGGATATAAGAAAAATACTTCTATTTTGCTTCTAGCTGCTGGATCTTCTTTTAGTATTCTATTTAAATCATATTTTAAACTTTTAAACACAGAGTTTCCTCCTTTAAATTTAAGACGTTACTTTTTATATTGGCTTCTAAAGTCTTTATAGTCTATTCTTTTATTCATATAATCCCATTGAAATATATTTTTCTCCACCATCTGGTGCAATTGCAAGAACCTTTTTACCAGCTCCAATTTCCTTTGCAATTTGCATTGCTACAAATATTGCACTTCCAGCTGAAATACCAACTAATACTCCTTCATTTGTTGCAAAATCTTTTGCAGCTTTAAAAGCTTCTTCATCAGTTACAGCCTTTATTTCATCAACATATTCTGATTTGTATATTGATGGAACAAATCCTGCTCCAATACCCTGTATTTTATGAGGTCCAGGTTTTCCTCCACTTAACACTTGTGAATTTGAAGGTTCTACTGCAACTGTTTTAAGACCTTTTATTTTTTCCTTTAACTTTTTAGATATACCTGTAACTGTTCCACCTGTTCCAACACTTGCAACAAATATATCTAAATCTGGAATATCTTTTGCTATTTCTTCAGCTGTAGTTTCATAATGCTTTTCTGGGTTTGCTACATTTTCAAATTGTTGTGGCATAAAATACCCATCTTCTTTTGAAAGTTCTGTTGCTTTTTCAATTGCACCTTTCATTCCCTTAGTACCTTCAGTTAATATAAGTTCCGCTCCATATGCTTGTATTAAAGCTCTTCTTTCTTTACTCATAGTATCTGGCATAACTATTATTACTTTATATCCTTTTAGTCTTCCAATCATAGCAAGTGCAATACCTGTATTACCACTTGTTGGCTCAACTATAACAGAACCTTCTTTTAATAATCCTAAGCTTTCAGCTTTTTCAATCATTCCAAGTGCTGCTCTATCTTTTACACTACCACCAACATTAAACTTTTCAAGTTTAACATATACCTCTGCACTATTTCCATCTAAGTTTTTCATCTTAAGTATTGGTGTGTTCCCAATCATTTCTAAGCTACTTTTGTAAATCATATTAATACCTCCGTTTTACCATTTGAATTCTATTTTCTCTCTGAAATAAATTTATTACTAATATCAATTGATAATTTACAAACTATCAAGAGTTTTAAACTATTAACTATTTTATATTTTGTTAATTATCAATTGTTATACCTTTTTGGGTATAAAAAAAACTCCTTCTCTAAAACTATAGAGACGAAGTAATATTCGCGGTTCCACTCTAATTGAATTAATTTTAATAAATTAATCCCTCTTAAAATCAAGTACAAAAATATACTTTATCACTGTAACGGGTGAACCCGGATAGTCTTACTATAATTTTGGGACTTCAACTCCAAAGGGCACTTCATATAAATTCTAGATGAAAAGTTCTCAGCTATCTTTTCTCTCTGTAATCTTCCTCTATACTACTTTCCTTTTTCATAGTTTTTAATTCAGAGTAATATTGTATGGTTTATATTTATTATTATATGCTTTCTTCTATTATTGTCAACACTTTTTTTAATTATTATAAAGTATTTAAATAATTCTGTAAGATTATATTTTCATATAAACACATTCTCTATTATATTACAAACATATAAAAAAGTGATTGAGAAGCTGCTCCCAATCACTTGTATATATAAATAAATTATTCCTATTTTTCTTTTAATTTTCTATTTTTCTTCTTCCATAATGGGTATAAATACTCATCTATAATATCATGAATTATAACAATACCAACTAGCTTCTCATCCTCATCAACTACTGGAACTGATAAAAGATCATATTTATTTGCAAGTTCTATTGCTTCATCAACATCATCTTCATGCTTTAAAACATTGAAATTAGTATCCATTATATCTCTTAATTTATTTTCCCCAGGACTTAATATTAAGTCTCTTAAAGATATCATGCCTTGAATTCTATCCTCATTATCAGTTATATAAATATAGTACATAACTTCTTCATCAGGTTCCATTTCTTTTAATATATCAACTGTCTCTTTAACAGTAATATCTAGATTAAGAGAAATAAAGTCCTTCGCCATTATACTACCAACTGTTTCATCTTCATATTCTAGAAGCTCTTTTACTTCATCAGCATCTTCTTTTTCAAGATTTACTAGTATCTTTTCTCTTTCTTCTTCATCAAGTTCATCTAAAAGGTCAGCAATCTCATCGCTTGGCATATTTTCCAAAAGTTCTGCCGCCTTACTTTCTGATAACTCTTTAATAATAGTACCCTTATATTCTTGATCTAATTCTTCTAAAGTATCTGCTGCTAAATCTTCATCTAATGATTCAAATACTTGTTTTCTTGATTTACTATCAAGCTCTTCTAAAATATCTGCAAGATCTGCTGGGTGAAGCTTAGATAACTTTTGATATGGAACTTGTAGCTTTAAATTATTATTTCTCATTTCTAATGATTCAACATCATCCCACATTAAAACTGTATCATCATAGCTTTTACCTATTATTTTATAAATAAACTTAACAGCCCATCCGATTCCCATTCTTCTATATTTTGCAAGAGGACCAGTCTCTACTGCAACTACTCTATACTCTCCTGCAATTTTTGCAATTCTTAAATCATCAACTCTAACAACTTGTTTACCATTTATATCAACTATCTTTTTATCTAAAAGATGCCTAGATAACAGGTAACTATACGTCCTTGGAAGAATTTCTTTGCTTCCTCTTGTCTTAATGACTACTTTTCCGTCATCATCATAAAAATTTATATCTCTAAATTCATAATGATATATAGAGCCATCTCTTCTAACTTTATAACCAATAACTCTTGGATACCCCTCTTCTGTAGTCACATAAACATCTTTTAATGTACCAAGGTTATCATCAAATTCATCATATATCTTATTTCCTAATATATTTGTGTATAAAAAAACTGTCAACTGCTTCATACTATGCCCTCCTAATTGCCTTAGAGAACCTTAAATGAATCCTAATAATTATTGACAGTTATAAAAAATCAATTATTAATAATTAAATAGAGGTTTACTCTAAGACATGTTATTGAGTTTTGGTTTCTCACCTAACTGAGGTCCACCCTCCATTTATAAACACCATCCCTATTTCTAAAATTTGTAATTTCCTATACAATAAAAAAGGCTTTGTATACAACAAAACCACCATTAGTTTTATATAATAAAAAATCTTTATAATTCCATTATATTATATTCCTCTCAAAAGGCAACATTTTTTCATAAGTAATCTGACATTTATCTTGCAAATTAATGATTTTAATAAAACTCTTACAAATTAATAATAAAAACTCCCACAAATTTTATGAGAGTTTTTTATTATTTTCTTTTACTTAAAACTATTTAGAGAATTATTTACTGCTAAAAGTAATAACATTTCACTTATTATACAATATGGGAATACCCATAATCCTAATATAACTAATACATGTTCAATAACCATAGATATTAAAACTCCTATTATTATAAATATTCCTCTCTTATTACTGTTTGGCTTATCTATTAATAACGCTCCAACTAAAAGAAGTACTCCAATTATAGCAAGCACTACGCCTTTTATTATATTACCATAACTTAGTATTATAAAATATCCAAAAGAAGCACTAAGTGTTATACTTCCATCTATATTGCATATAAACACTACATATACTAAACATAAAACTGCACTTACAATATAATTTATATTAAAATTTACATTATCAAATCTAAAATTAATATAATATAAAGTTAAAATAATTATAGGTATTATTAAGTAATCTAAATATATTAAATTTTTAAGTAAATAAATTATCTCTACGTTTTTTATTACACACATTAATAGCAATGACATGTTCCTAATAAAAAGTACTGCAAGAGATACTCCAAGAAAAATTCTTATTTTCTTCGGAGCCTTACTTCTATCCTTATCTATTAAAAATAGTATAAAAAAAAGTATAAATAACAAACTCATATAGTATATAAAGTTCATAAAAACTCACTCCTAAAACCATATTTCTGTTATTTATACTTATTAAATTAAACTCTTCTTTATTCCTTTAACCCTAAAACTTCTATTCCACCTCTTATACACTGAACTCTAAGTGGAAACTCTGGTCCTTTTTCTCCATCTATATCTGTGACTATATCTTCATCACATTCGATTAAAACATCATTTGTCTTAAAGTAAACAACTTTTTCTGAATCTAAATGGTCCCCTCTTAAAACTTTTAAGAAAAGTGGTAAAAGTTCAATTACTTGAACTGCTTTAAATAATATTAAATCAAGCATTCCATCTTGTATATCTGCTCTTGTTGCTAAATTTAAATTCCCTGCTGTTTTTCCGTTAAATAATAATAATAGATACATTTGCCCATCATAATTATATTCTTTTGATCTTATCTTAACATCAAGCTTTCTAAAATTAGGCAGTTCCTCTAATCCTTTAATATAATAAGCTAGTTTTCCAATAGCATTTTTAAGATGTACATCTGTTTTTTGTGATATATCTGTAAAAAGTCCCGTACTTGCAACATTTATAAAATATTTATCATTTATTTTACCTATGTCTACTGGTTGTGGTTTTGATTTAACTATTCTTTTGCAAGCTTCAGTTATGTTATGAGGCATTTCTATAAATTTGCCAAAGTCATTTGCTGTTCCGACTGGTAATATTGCTATTGGAAGCTTTACTCCCTTTTTCATCATAGCGTTTAAAACTGAATCTACAGTACCATCGCCTCCAGCTATAAGTATATATGCATAACTTTTATCAATATAATCTAAAGCTTCAATTATATCTCTACCACGTTCTATTCTATATGGAACTATTTGATATCCATAGTTTTGATGAATTTTTATAACATTATCTAGCTCACTTAATATTGAATTCTCCCCCGAATACGGATTATAAATGAAGCGTACCTTTCGCATTATTATTCCTCCTTATGATAGAACTAACTTATATTATACATTTGGTTTCATATGTTGTCTACTGCTTAATATAACACTAAATACTATATAGTTTATTCCTTAATAGTACCTAAATTTTTTCTTAAATCTTATTTAAGCCTTTATATTATCCTAATTTGTATGCTATAATTACTTACTGTAAGTTATTTATGATTTTTAGGAGTGGTTATATGAGAAAAAGTTGTATTCCTAATATATTTACCTTTATTAATTTATCATGTGGGGTATTATCAATTTTATCAACATTTGACGGACAGGGTAAGTATGTTCAAGCTGCTTTATTAATATTATTTGCTGGATTTGTAGACAGATATGATGGAAGAATCGCTAGATATTTACAAGTATCAAGTGATCTTGGAAAGGAATTAGATTCCTTAGCTGACCTTGTGTCATTTGGAGTTGCGCCTTCACTACTAATCTTTGCATTATTCAATTTAAAGGACTTTGGTCCATTTGGAATTTTAGGTTACATAATACTTCTAGTCTTCCCAATTTGTGGTGCATATAGATTAGCAAGATATAATGCTACTGAATTTGATGGTATATTTAGAGGAATACCAATCACAATCGCCGGTTGCTTTATAGCATTCTTTGCAATTATAGTATTTTATATTAAAGTTGAAAATGTAAATGTAATAATACCAGTAATATTAATGATTCTAGGATCTTACCTAATGGTAAGCAATTTAAAATTAAAGAAATTATAATGTATTTCGTATCCCAGGCTAAGTCTAGTCTGGGATACTTTTTTAATCATCCTCATCTCTTATAGGTGATGATTGATTAGGTACTGGTTGATTAAAAAACTTAAGTTCTTTATCTATCTCTGTTTGTATTACACCTTTAAGTTCCTCTTTAATCTTTCCGTTTTTATAGTTTATTGATACTATTTCATTTTTAAGCCTACTATAATTTAGATAACTATCTTGATATAAGTCTATCACCTTAATTAATTCATCTATTTCTCCACCAATATCATCAGCCCTATCTATAGCTTTTTGTACTTCCCTAGATTTTCTACCATATATAGTGTTAAGTTCTGATGCACCTGCAACAAGAAGTCTATATGAATTTACATATGAACTAAGCAAATTAGTAAGCTTTACTAAATCATCATAATGAGACGTCATTACTTTTTCATTCATAATAATACCTTCTAAAATAAATTATTATATTTAATAATATTAATTCCTATATTCTTTTATTACAAAAAACAACTGGCACTATCAAAAGTACCAGTTATCTTTTCATTTACAAGTCATTTCTTCCGAATACTCATCATCTGTCTTTATCCATTTCGCAAAATCTATAGGATATTCTTTATTAGAATGCATAATCTTTTCACAGCTACAGCTTTTATTACTCTTACATCCATCTTTGCATTTTTCTTTTTTATTTCTATAGCACGTATCTAATTCTATAAATTCATCAAACTCTAAATCTTCTCTTACATTAACTTCAAAAAAGAAGTCTCCTTCCGGATATCTATAATACATACATGTTTTCCTCCTAGGCTACTTAACTTTACAGTATGGTTTAAAGTAAGATCTTTCATACTTACATAGTGGACATATTGCAGGAGCCTCCATACCCTCATGAATATACCCACAATTCATACATTGCCAGTAGGTCTCCGTATTTGATTTAAACATGGTATCAGTCCTTATTTTTTCACAAAGAGTTAAAAATCTCTTTTTATGAGATTCCTCAACCTCTTGTAATTCTTTATAGAATTGTGCTATTTCTTCAAAACCTTCATCCATAGCAACCTTTTCGAATTCTTTATAAATACTTTTACTTTCTTCATTTTCAAAGTAAGCGGAATTTACTAAGTTATCCTCAGTACTGTTTACTTTACCAAGATATCTTTTAAAAGCCTCTCTTGAATGGGCATATTCATTTGCTGCTGTTTCATCAAATATTTCTCCAACCCACCTGTATCCTTCTTCCCTTGCTTTTTCTGCATAAAGATTATATTTACCTCTTGCTCTGGATTCGCCTGAAAAAGTTTTGTAAAGATTTTTTTCTGTTTTGCTTCCCTCTAATTTCACTTTATACTCCTAAGTAATACTTGTTATATTTTTAATTTATTCTTATCTAGCGTATTTTGTTACCTTCAGAGATGGCAACTTTTCCATTATCACATAATAAAGTAAAGCTTTCTCCATTTCTATCTGTTGTATTTAATCTAACTTTATATCCCCAAAGCTTTCCTAAATACCTTAATGTTTCTTTTGCATAAGATAATTCTAATTCTCTTCCATCATATACATGTTCTAAAGTTAAAGTATAATCTTTCTTATTTAAATCTATAACTCTTATATGAGGTATTCCCCCAATTCCTGATGAGAATGATAAATTATCTCTAATACTTTCCCATCCCCTATCATCAGATACTTCTTCTACCACAAAATCAAAACTTCTCTTTCCATATTGGAATAAATTAAGTTCCTCACAAAGTTCTTTGGTTAAATATCTTCTTATAAAAGAAGCATCTCTTTCTAATGCCCTAACTTCAAATATCTTTTCTCTACCATACCTTTTATCTAAATCCATAAATATTTTAAATCCAATATAATATGGATTAAGTCCTCCAGGTATAGGTGATACTACATCATTATGCCTTTTTAGGAATTCAAGATAAAGATCTTCTGATAATCCAAGACTTTTTAAAATGTTATAATGACAGAAACATGCCCATCCTTCATTCATAGTCTTTGTTTCTATTTGAGGAATGAAATACTCTGTCTCTCTCTTAACTATTCTTAGTATATTCTTTTCCCACTCTTCTAACTTCCCATACTTTATTATAAATCCAACTACATCATCTCTAGGCTCTAATGGTATCTTATCTACTTCTGGCGGTTCTATCTCTTCATCTCTATCTAAAAAATCTCTATTTACTATTTTATTTTTATAATCTTCTATTCTTCTTTCTCTTATTTCTTCATCATTCAACTCTTTTACTCCAATGCTTCTACCTATACTATATCTTATAGCATGGGCTGCATCTAAAATCTTTTCAACCTTCTCATACCCTATGGTAGGATTGTTTATATATCCTCTTATTATTTCTGAGTCTAATTTAAACATTTCAAGAGCTCTATCTGCATGTGTTCCTTCTTTAAATAATCTATTATTTTTAAAGAAATCATTATGACCATAAACATGAGCCATCGTTAATATCTGAAGTAATAAAGTATTATCCTTCATTAAATAAGCTAAACAAGGGTTACAATTTATTACCATTTCATAAGGTAGACCTGTTAAATTTAACGAATATAGAGTTTTATTTTTTTCATAAGATTTTCCATAACTCCAATGAGGATATTTTGATGGCATTCCAACATAGGCCTCATATCCTATCATTTCATTAAAGCCTATCACCTCGAATTCTTGAGGATAGTAGTTTAATCCTAGAGCTTTGGCTTTTTCTTCTATTCTTTCATTCCAGATTTCTAAATCTTTTAAATTGTATTCCAAAACAATCTACTCCTCCTTCATCTCCTTGCTAAGCATAAGCTTTAATGCCTCCCATAAATCTTTCTTTTCTTTAACTATAACGGGAATAAAGTTATCTTCTTTGATTTCCTTCTTAAATCTATAGTACATTGTTGTTGAATATGTTGATGGAAGTAACTCTGCATACCCAAACATATTACTAATTTCGCATAAATCTTTAACTGCTTGCATTGCCTTTTCATTATCCTCAGTCCAGTTATCACCATCACTTGCATATACAGGATAAATATTCCACATATCCTTTGGATAATGCTCTTTTATTACATCTAAAGCAACATTAAGACCACTTGATATATAAGTTCCTCCTGATTCTGCTTTATGGAAAAATTCATATTCACTAACTCTCTTTGCAACTGTTGTATGAGATATAAATTCAAAGGCTAAATTATTATATTTTCTTCTTAAGAATCTAGATAATACAAAGAAGAAGGACCTTGCAAGGTATTTCTTTGTACTATCCATTGAACCTGATACATCCATTATAAATATCATTACAGCATTACTTTCTCTCTTTGGCTTTTGCTTAACTCTATAAAATCTTAAATCATCTTCTCTAAATGGGAATCTTTCAATTTTAATGTCTTCTTTTCCTGCTCCAGCTTCAAGTAATGCACGCTTCTTACCTTGCTTTCTTGCAATTTTAGACATAACAGTTTTCTTTTTTGCAAGTCTTGGCCTTATACCATACCTTTGATATCCACTTCTTCTACCTGCACTTTCTGATATTATCTCAGAATATTTTTTTCTATCTAAATTTGGAAGATCTAAATCCTCTGCAATATAATCAAGTAATTCATCTAATGTTATTTCTGTATCATAGATATCATCACCTTCTGAATTACCTGCTCCCTTATTACCTTTTCCTTGTCCTGGCCTTCCAGAACCTATCTTATCCCCACGTTTCTCTTCTCCAGTCCCTGTTGCAACCCCTTTGGAATTCCTTCCATAAACAAACTGATATTCTTTAATCCCTCTTATAGGAATTTTAAACTTTTTATTTTTACCTTCTCCAATAATGCTCTCTTCTGATAAAATATCTCCTAAATTCTCTTTAATGGATTTTTCTACTAATTGCCTATGCCTTCTTCTATCTTCAATAGATCTATCATGATCTACTGGATTTATTGTATTATCTCTAAAGATTGCCATAAGCTTTTAATTAATCCTTCCAAAGATTATTAGCAGCATACTTTAATATTACATCACAGCAATGTAGACAATAACCATTTCTTTGCATTTCTTCTACCATAGCATTATATTTTTCAGTTTGCTCTTTATCTCTAACTCTTGATTTTGTAACTATTCTTGAAAGATCCTTAACTGATGCAATAAGTTTCTTTTCAATTGCTTCTTTTATAGGCTCATAAGATGTGTAATCCATCGTTCCACCATTTCTAACTAAGTAGAACATATAAGATGTAACATCTGCTCTAAATCCTTTAGCTGATGATTCTGAAACTCCTATTTGTTCTTCTATACTTCTCATAAATTCTTCATCTGGATTTAATTCTTCTCCAGTTGAAGTATCTTTTATTTTGCTCTTATTTACAAAAGCTTCTGCATTATCAATGTAGTTATTGAATAAACTTTCAGCTTGCTCTCTAAATGAATGTATAAAGGCTTTAGTAATTTCTTTTTCTAAAATCTTGTTATACTCTTTTCTTATTGTATCTTGAATAAATCCTAGATATCTCTTCTTATCATCTGAACCAATATCCATTTCCTTAACAGATTTTATTATGCTTTCCATAATACTAAGTGGATTTATACAATTATGCTCTGAATTTGAAAGAGCATTATCAATAGCTTTTATTATGAATCTTGTTGAAATACCCTTCATACCTTCATATGAACCGGCTTCTTCTCTAAGCTCACTTATATCAATTCTCTTAGTTGAACCTTTTTCAACAATTTCTTCTCCATTATAGATCTTAAGCTTAGTAATTGGATCTACTTTGTTTGATGCTGTAAGTCTTGATAAAATAGCAAACATTGCAGCTATATCAATTGTATGCGGTGCAATATGAGCATTAAAACTACTCTTCTTTAATATTTTTTGATAAATTTTCACTTCTTCATCAAGCTCTAAACAATATGGCACTTCTATTTTAACAATTCTATCTAGTATAGCTTCATTAGTATGATCTGCCTTAAACTTATTCCATTCTGCTTCATTTGAGTGAGCAACAATTACTCCATCAAAATAGATCATTGAACCCTTACCTGGTGATGGAACTGATTTTTCTTGTGTTGCTGTAATAATTGTATGAAGATATTCAACATCATTTTTGAATACTTCTATAAATTCAACCATTCCTCTATTACCAACATTAAATGCTCCATTTAATGAGAATATTCTTGGATCATCTTCTGGATACATATCCATTTTTGAAATATCAATTGATCCAGTAAGAATAGATGTATCTTGATTATTTGGATCAACTGGTGGCACAACTCCAATTCCTTTTCTTGATCTAATAGAGAAACCTTTTTTCTCTATAGGAATCTCTTCATATCTTCCACCATATTCGTGTAATAATCTATACTTACATACAGGACAAAGATCACCTTCTATCTTAACACCTAAAAGTTCTTCAAACTCCGGTCTTAAATGCTTAGGAATTAAATGAAGTGGTTCTTCATGCATTGGGCATCCTTTAATACTATAAATTGGCTCACAGCTTTCTAAAGCTTTCTTTAATGATTCAACAAGTGATGACTTACCAGCACCAACAGGACCAACCAGATAAAGTACTTGTCTAGCTTCCTCACCTTGCATTGCAGCTGAATGGAAATAATTCACCAATTTCATTAATACTTTATCAATACCAAAGAAATTATCTTTAAAGAATCCATATTCTCTTATAATGTCATTTCCATATATTCTTTTTACCCTATAATTATCTTCTCCTTTTAATACTTCAACACCATCTTTTATGATAGTATCATAAAGTCTCTTATGAGATAGCTTTGCAATACTAGGATTTTCTTTGACTATTTCTAAATAATCTAAGAAGCTACCGTTAAACTTTTCCTTTTCTCTACTCTCTCTATCGCTTTGAATAAATTCTTTAAAATTCATATTACACTCCCTCCCTTTAATTAAAATATATTCAATGAAATACCTAATCTATGACAAAAAAAAAGAATTAGAAATATTAAATTTCTAATTCTTACTCTTTACAATACTGTAATACCTTAAATTCTATAATGTAAACTATTTTGTTTTTATCAATTTATCTACCAAGTAATTTTCCATAAAAATAAGATTTATCTCTTCACCTATCTCACTATAATAATGAATTTTTATCTTCCCTAATCCGTACTTTTTTTGAAATGGTGTAGTTTTAAATTCAACTGCTTGTATGTCTCTTTTATTTAATATATTTATCTTCTTAAAAAACCCTCCATTGGCTGCCCTAATTTTATCATTTTTGATTCTTAAATTCATATTTTTCCCTTTAAGTATTGAAGATGGAATTGTAAATATAATAAATAAATTTATTAGGAAAACATAATTATTCCTTAAAATAATATAAGCTATTATTGAAATAATAAATATATTTATAATAGGCTTTATTACTATTATAAATTTCCCCCTCTTCATCCCTTCTCCTTTTTCTAATCCAATATTCCAATCAGGAAGTATATCTTTTAATATTCTAATATGATCCTCTTCTTTTCCTAATGGGCAAAGAATTATCTTCTCATCATCATTCCCACTATAACCTTTTATTACAACTTGCATCTCATATAAATTCAGCAATTGCCTTAAAACATTTGCTTTCAGTTTTATTATTTTAACGCTACTTTCATTAAATGAAAATTCCTTATTACTTATTAAGCCATAACTTATTTTTATATTTTTATTTTCCTTTGAGATAGTAAAATTATAATATTTTATCATATTATATGATATTGCAATTGCTTTCAAAATAATGATCAATGCTATTATTGCAAATATAGCATAAAATATATTTAATTCATTCGAATACTTTGGTGCAACGCTTGAAATAATGCTACTTATTCTACTTTTACTTATAATGTTTTCTAAGATATCATATCCTTTAGCTAATCCTATAAAAATTATTACTATATTAAAGCTTGTTAATCCATACATAAATAGAGTTTTCTTATCTATAATTTTTCTATAAATATTTAGTTCATTGCTTTTTTCTTCTATTTCGATATCTTTATTAATGATTTCATCACATCTAACTTTGGTGATTTCTTCTTTTTCTAGGCTTATATTTTTCTCTAAGAATGCAAATTTTTTAAGACTCTCTATATCATCTATTGTTAGATACATTTTTATCTCTTTAATTTCTGAATTCATTGATGGACTTTCTATCTTTACTGCGTTATATCTTAATAACTTATCTACTATTCCTCTAGAAATATCCATTGATTTTAAATTACCTCTAGGAATTATAATCATTTTTTTAGATAGTATTCCAAAACAATACCGAACTTCATCTTCTTTTAATAATATATACTCATTGAGCCAATTTAGATATGTATATACTAACTCTAAGATTATAAACGCTGGAATCAAAATAAATGCTAATTTACCTGCAAATATAATAATAGGTATAAAAGCTACTATATTCTTTATTATATTTGATAAAAATTTATAGACTATGCTTCTTATGTTATTTCTAATTTTCTTATCATTATCCAAATTATCAGGAGAAATTATTTTATCTTCCACCTTTATGAAAACAACTCCTCTCTAACATTCTCATTTATCTTTTCCCTTAAGAATTCTATTATCTTTAAAACCTCATCTTTATCTAAATTAGGAATTTCAAATCTTCCGCCTGCTGTTCCTATACTTACAGATGCAAGATTGAAGTTTTTATTTATAGGTCCTTCTTTTAATTCTATATGTTGTATCCTTACAATTGGAATTGTAACACTTTTAGTAAAATATATTCCTTCTCTAAAAACAATTTCTTCTTCACTAATTTTATAACTCCATTGCTTGTACTCAAAAAATGGTTCAACGAATGCACTTACAATTGATATAAATATTAGAACTAAAAATATTATGTTTATAATTTTATTATTGCTAGAAACAAAATTACTTACCCAGGAAATATTTAATCTAGGAACTATATAAGTAACTATTATATATATAGCTATTAAGCTTACTAAGAATATAGTTCGTGCTATAATCCAAGATTTTATTGCATTGCTGCTTAATTTATTTTCCACGTACTCTCCCCCTTATATGTATTCATTTTCAACATATCACAAAAGATATATCCAGTCAATTTTCCATATATGTTAAATATTATTTAATAACAAAAACCAAAAGTCCCTTATCATATTAAGAGACTTTTACACTTTAAATTTATAATTTTTTTATTTTTTTGTTTTTATAATCTGTTATATAAATACTAGATAATGCAATAACGCAAATTACAGCAACTGGAAATAAAACAATTGAAAACCCCAATAAATTATCTCCTAACTCTCCTTTTACAAACACTCGCTCTAACTTAACATCAGTATAAGCTACATCTAGAGTAGGGTGAGTACTACCTTCAGCATTGATAATTTTCCCATATGCTGTATATTCTTGTGGCAAAATTGCCGGATCATCTACATAATAATATGGCATATTTCCTTTTAAATTTATATAATAAAGTTCTTCTTTAGAATATTTATTATTAGATATCTTCATTATCTTTTCTTTATCAGCCTCACTATTTATACAACTTCTTTGATCTGTATTTTCAGCTAAAGTTTTTATATCTACACTTATAATATCACTATCTAAATCTATCGGCTTTGATAATCTAGCCGGAACCCATCCATAAATTATAAGTAGTATATATAAAATTATAATTGTCCATAGCGCCCCTTTTAATCCCTTTCTCATATATCCCCCTTAAAAATATTTTACTTTTAATTACATAATATATATTAACATCATTTTCCTTATATTGTAACTAATAAGTAATCACTTATTTTAAATTTATAAAATTAAATGCAATTAGAACCTAAATCCTAATTGCATTTAATTAGTCTATTTATTTTTACTTAAAAGTACGAGGAATAAATTCGTAACCCTTAGCTTTTGGTTCACCAAAAACTGCTTTTGAACTTTCTGATTGTGGGTCATGATCTATATGATTCTTTTTATTATTCTTTTTATCACCCATAACTATCACCTCAAAAATAGTTTGTACAATCTATAGCTATGTTATTCCTAGTATATTTTAACTTAATTTTTATTTAGTTAAATCTACTTTAAAGCTATCTTCTTCTGATATTTTAATATTGTTATTTTTATATACTCCGACTTCTATTCCTTTTGCTTTTCCAATCTTAAATATTCCTATATTACTTTGGGAAATATCATACTTTTTATATAATGAATCAATGTAATCAGTATCCTTCTCATTATCATCTATATTTTCTCTTACTTCATTTATTTCTTTACCATCAGCGTTAATATATAGATTATGTGTTGGTATATAGTGATATGCATTATTCTTATAAATATCATCATATTCTAATATTAAATATTCACCATCAAGTATAGTTTTATTTATTCTAATCCCTGAATTTTTATCTATCTTAATATTAATTGTATTTTTACTATTTAAATCTAACTTAACACTCTCTAATTTAACTTCATCTTTACTATCTCTATTTATATTATAGAAAGGTATAAATTCTATACTCTTCATGTCTTTATTTCCTATAAATAAAATACTCTGAAACATTTTATTTTTACTCCAAAACTTTTCTGAATTTCTTCCACCTCTCCATTTTAGAGGTTTTCCCTTATCATCTATAGCTATATAATCAACCCACGTACGTGAATCTTTTTTTAGACTTCCCTTTACTGAAACTGTAAGTGGTGATGCTATTACTTTATCTATATTAAACGCTTCTCCTCCAACATCAATTCCTTTAGATATTTCTTTTTTTACAGTTTTATTTGATATATCTGTTTTATCTATAAAAAATTCTACACCAAAGTCTGCTTCTTCTCCTAATACATCATCTATTTCTATTTTTATATTACTCTTATTTGGAATTCCTTTATGTCCCCATTCAAGTTCTTTTATAATCCTTATTGTGTTATCATCAATAAATTCCCAATCTCCTCTACTTGCAGCATCGCTATTTTTTCCATTTATCTTTAATGATGTTGGAATAAGTAATAAATCTAAGAATGTATCAAAATTATCTTTTTCAAATTTTTTATTGTTATTTTTTACAACAAAACTTAAAAGTAACATATTATCATCTAATGCTGCCTGTTCAAATGTAATATCTATCCCACCAGCTGATTTAGTCTTTCCTATAACATTAAAATAATCTAAATAATTTGTATTTTTATTAATATGCTCTCTAAGCACATCCCCTATTATAGGTATATCATATGCAAAAGCAGGTTTAACTACAAAAATAGAACTTATTCCGATAATCATTGTAATTAGTGCTACTGTAATATATCTCTTATATGCAAACTTTCTCTTTATAGATTTATTTAACCTATCTTTAATTTTTTTCTTCTCTATATCATTAATTTCTAATTCAAAAATTTCATTTTCATCTATTTCTAAATCATTTAATAACTCATAAATATCTTTCATCTTAATGCCTCCTCTAATTTAATACATTCTATCTTATCTTTTAGTTTCTTCCTGCATCTATATATCCTGTTATTAATCGCAGTTTCAGATAAGCCTTTTATATCTCCTATTTTCTTTGAGGTCATTCCTTGGAAAAATTTCATCAGGAATATATCTTTATCTATCTTTTCTAAAGTATTTATGAGTTTTATCAATTCTTCTTTGCTTTCTAAAGATTCAATTCTATCTTCTATATAATATTTATTACCTAGATCTACATCACTCTTGCTTAACTCAACTTGCTTTATTCTCTTTCTATAATAATCAATTGCTTTATATTTACTTATCTTAGCAATCCAACTTTTAAAACTATTTTTATCTCCATCAAATTTCTTAGCATTCTTCCATATAGATACGAATATATCATTTATACATTCTTCCACTAATCCATTATCACCAAATTGATTTAATATTTTATAAGTTATTCCTTTAACTAATGGTAAGTATATATCCACAACATAATTTAAAGCATCCTCTTTTCCCCTCTTTAATTCCTTTATATAATTCCCCTCGTTTATTTTCATAATTATAATTTCTCCCATACTCTAAAGGTTATTGTAAAAGCTTCTACACTTTATATAACGATATAAAAACACTTTTCTCTCACATAAATTCCATTATAATTAAATTTTTATATTTTTACTATATTTTACCTAAGATTTGACTTATAAATTAATTGCTATTATGATTTTCTTATCAGAAAATAATTAAATAAACTAAAGAGGTAGCTTTATGAATGAACAAGATTATGAAACTCTCCTTAATATAAAAACAAGCGGGAAGCAAGATTTAGATGAAACTTCAATTCATTACAATAGGTATGAACCAACTGAATACTCAGCTTTAGATAAACTTTTTAAAGAATATAAGATTACTGATAAAGATTCCATAATAGATTTTGGATGTGGAAAAGGGCGCCTTAATTTTTATATAAATTATTTCTTTGATTCAAATGTTACGGGCATAGAAATGAATCATTACTTCTATGAAGAATCTCTACATAACAGAACTAATTATTTAAGTAAACATAAAAAGAACTTAGAAGATATAAACTTTTATTGTTGTCTTGCAGAAAAGTATAAAATAAAGCCTAATGATAATAAATTTTATTTCTTTAATCCTTTTTCAGTTCAAATCTTTATGAAAGTATTAGAAAATATTTTAGTTTCTGTTGAAGAAAATAAAAGAATAGTTGAACTTATACTTTATTATCCCTCTGATGATTATATATTCTTCTTAGAGAACTATACATTCTTTATGCTAATTAAAGAAGTTAGACTTGAAAATTTTGATAATGATAATAGAGAAAGATTTCTTATATATAGATTAGCTTATATCTAAAAAAAGTCCCTTATACTAACTATAAGGGACTTTTTAATATTAAATAGCTTTATATATTAATTCACTATATTTTCTAATTAGTTATATAACTTTTTTCTTTGAAGATTTCTTTTGCACAATAATTATAGATATGAGCAGAGCTATTCCTATAACACTAAATATCATACCTAATCTTAAGAATGGAGTCTTGTATACTAACTCTACATAATGACTACCAGCTTTTAGATTTACACCTAGAAAAGCCTCATTTACAGGAAATGCTTTCACTTTCTCTCCATCTATTTTTACTTTCCATCCTTTAGAATATGGCATTTGGAAAGTGAGTACTCCATCTATAGCTGAATTTATTCTGCCAGTTATTTTATCATCATTGATACTTGATATTTTAAAATCATTTTCTCTAAGTTTTTCAAATTGATTATTATATTTTTCAATTGGCAAATTAACTACATCTAATGATTCATAGCTATATTCTCCAGCTTTATTAAATGTTAAAACAATAGAATCTCCACTTTTAATATCTTTATAATATCCTAAATTATAAATTAAATCGTCCATTTCAAAGTATCCTGAAGCATCTAACATGTCAGGCTTATTAAAATTTTTATTCATATTCCTATATGAGGCATTTATACGAAAGCTATCTCCTTTATTTATTTCACAAAATCCTTTTATAATAAACTTTATTTTATCCTTAAAGCTCCCATTATTAAATTTATCTACTTCTTTTTGTGTTTTTAGTCCTTTTGGAAGCTTTGTATATTGTAGATTTTTTATGTTAACAAATAAATTCCCTGCCTTAGTTTCATTAGGATTGATATTTAAAATAACTTTTTGATTAGGTTCTGTAACTATAATTTTTTTATCTATAATTTTTGCTGTACTATTTCCAGTATCAAAAGATATACTTTCTAAATTTGAAGTTGGTACATCGTCTATATTACTTTTTAAATATTTTGAATCAACACTTGCTGTGTTTACTAATGATTCTTCTTTTTCCAAACCATTTAAATCTTCAAAAACATCTTTATCTAATATATTTGAATAGACATATCCAAAAGGTAGTACATCCTCTTTTTCATATATTGAAAACTTTCCTTTATCATAAATTTTCTTTATTGATGGATCAAATCTTGGATCTTTATCTTTTCTACTTACATAGTATTTAACACCCATTATATTGCTAACTATAGGTCTATTATCAAAATTAATTATTGGACTATTTGGCGTAAATGCCCTGTTATTTAATGATCTAGAAAACTCAGCTAAATATCCATTATTTATTGATAAAAATGAATCTATTCCATTATAGTTTAATACAAATGAATTATTTCTAGTTTTATCACGAGAGATATTATCAGCCTTTCCTATTCTATAAAAAGTCTTATATTTCTCTTTAATATAATTTTCCGCACCATTAAAAGCATCTCCATAATATGAAAAAGCCTTACCTCTACTTAAAAACTCTTTAATATAATTATTTCCTGAAGTGCTGTATCTATAATAATTATTAAATATTATATTTAATGACAGTAATGTCAATAAAATTATAAACGTAGTTCTATTGCTTTTTGATATATTATTTTTTAATAACTTCATATAATAAAAAATAAATATGACTGTTATGATACCTAAAAAAATACTAGGAAATACATTATTACTAACCTTTTTAAATAATATATTTAAAACTCCAAGTCCTACGAAAGATAGAAGTATAAATATAGTAATATATATATCCTTCTTACTTATTTCCTTTAGGTTATCAAAACCTACTGCTATTATTACACTTGAAAGAAATGCAAATACAAATGTCCATCTATTTGATATAGATGAAAATCCATTCATCATTGATCCAAAAAACGGTATTAAAATCATTATAGAAAAAATAATAGTCATATAAAAATATGTTTTATATCTTTTTTTCATCTTAATAAATATAGGAAGTAAAATAAAAGTCAATATTGGTAGTGTAAGAACTGTCCAAAATGCATAACTTCCACTTGATATGGATGAATATAATAAATTAATATAATATCCAATTGGATAAAGTAATATTGTACCCTGTGAATTATCAGATGAAATTCTAGATGATGTAACTATTGAGTATAATGTTGGAAGTAAAATAATACAAGATATTAAAATTCCTATAGAAAAATAGATAAATAGACTTCCAAAATACTTTCTAAATTTTATTCCTCGTATCTTCCCTATCTCAATGTATCTTAAAAAGGCGTATATTATACTTATAATTGCAATCATATATGAAAAATAAAAATTAGAAATCATTGATACGGCAACAATAATCGAAAATAAGTATTTTTTCTTATTTTCTAATATATTCTCTATACAGATAAAAACAATAGGCAAAATTATTAATGGATTTATAAAATATGGATGTCTAATTGCTGACATTAATATAAAACCTGAAAAAGCATATGCAATACTTCCTAAAATACTCCCATAATTTGAAAATCTCATTCTTTTGCTGTAATAAATAAAAGCTAATCCAGTGCAATATAATCTAAGTACTATTAGTAAATTATATGCAAACTCTAATTTATTAAGTGGAAATAATAATGATAAATATGAAAAGAGATCCCCTATAACATAATAAGAGTATGCTCCTATAACATCACTTCCATAAGCTATATTCCATGACCATTCTGGAAATCCAGCTGAAGGATCTTTAATAAAGTTTCTGATCATTTCATTAAAATCATATAAAATAGAGAAATGTTGATTAATACCATCCCCACTCCATATTAATGTTTTACCGTCTTGTACGAATACAATATAATATAAAGAAAAAATTATAATAAATATAATCGTATAAATAGTTATTGGTGATTTCTTTATTCTATCTAAGTTTTTCATAAACTTCTCCCCCCCTCGTTATTTAAGTTCTACCATCTAATAATGATGTCCAAATAATCTATTTGAATACTTAAAATTAAAACTTATTCAATTATTTTCCATTTAATCTTTTTTAAATATATTAACTTATATCATTGATTTTGTAAAATTTTTCTTGTATAATTTGGTTATAAATTCAAATTTATTTTAATATCATTTAAATAATCACATTAAAAGCTATGAGTAGAAAAGTATGATATATCTAACTTACACAGAGAATAGTCTCCTTAGGCTGAAAGAGACTTTAAGATAGTCTATCAGTTGAGTGCGTCTATGAGCTCTTTTTTCGAAATTTTTAAAGAGTAGATTAAAGCGTGTACGCCCGTTACAGCGTTAGGGTATGTTAGTACCTAAATTTTAGAGTTTTATGCAATTAATACTTTGCATATAAACAGAGTGGAACCGTGGAAGCTATTACTTCTGCCTCTGTATTTTAGAGGCAGAAGTTTTTTTATGCTTATAAATACATTTATAAAAAGGGGGACTTTTTTTGAAAAAACTTTTCAACAATCTAATTTTCAAACTACTTTTAGGAGTTATTATCGGTATTATAATCGGAAATGTTGCTTCTATTTCAGTAATCGGAGTAGTTGTTACCATCAAGTATATACTAGGACAAATTATCTTTTTCTCAGTACCATTAATTATTTTAGGATTTATTACTCCGTCTATAGCAAAACTTAGAGAGAATGCTGGTAAGCTAGTAATATATACTGTAGTTATAGCTTACCTTTCATCGGTATTTGCTGCATTATTATCTATGATAGCTGGATATAATTTAATTCCTAAGCTTTCAATAACTTCAAATACTTCTGGTTTAAAAGAACTTCCGGAATTACTATTTAAGCTAGACATACCACCTGTTATGAGTGTTATGAGTGCACTTGCATTAGCTCTACTTGTAGGTCTTGCAACGGGTTGGACAAAAGCTGATTTAGTTGAAAGACTATTAGATCAATTTCAAAATATAGTATTAAGTATTGTAAACAAAATAATTATTCCAATACTTCCATTTTTCATTGCAACAAATTTTGCTGCTTTATCATATGAAGGTGGTCTTAAGACTCAGCTACCAATATTTTTTAAGGTAATAATCATTGTTTTAATAGGTCACTTTATTTGGCTTTCTGTCTTATACATAATAGGAGGGTTTATATCAAAAGAAAATCCATGGGAAGTTGTCAAATACTATGGACCTGCATACCTTACTGCTGTTGGTACTATGTCAAGCGCTGCAACTTTACCGGTTGCTTTAGAATGTGCTAAAAAATCTAAAGCACTTAGGGAAGATATTGTTGATTTTGCTATACCACTTTGTTCTAATATACATTTATGCGGTTCAGTTCTTACAGAAGTATTCTTCTTAATGACAGTATCTCAAATACTTTATGGTAAGCTACCTAATCTTACAACAATGATATTATTTATTTTATTATTAGGAATATTTGCAATAGGCGCACCTGGAGTTCCTGGTGGTACTGTTATGGCATCTTTAGGTATAATAATTAGTATATTAGCTTTTGATGAAGCTGGAACAGCTCTTATTTTAACTATATTTGCTCTTCAAGATAGTTTTGGAACAGCTTGTAATGTTACTGGAGACGGGGCAATTACTCTTATGCTTACAGGTATAGCTAAAAAGAGAAATTTATAAAATATAAAAAAATGGAGCAGGTAATATTGCCTACTCCATTTTTTATTTACGGATGTAATATCTTATGTTTTATAAATTTAGCATAATCTTTAGTTATAACTAAAAGATCTATTGCACCTCCACAAGTTGCAATACCAACATTAAACCTCTGAGCTTTTATAGTTAAATCAACCATAAATTCTGCAAAATCCATTCCATCTTTTAGTTGCATAAACTTCCAATCTACTTTCATACTTTTACTTGATGCCATTAAATTAACTAATACATCAGTTTCTCCATCCCATGATGCACCGGCAACAATAGTATTACTATTTAGATTAGGCCTAATAACTTCATTATTTTTAATATTATATACATACTGCTCATCTTCGTAATATCCACAAACATGATAAATCACTCCATTACCATGTTTTTCTTGAGTGTAATTTACTAACTTTCTAACTACATCTTTAATATTATCCTCTTCTGTAACCTCATCTATTTCAAAGCTTCTTATAAAATCTCCTACAGACTTTCCACCTATAGTAGCATCTCCACAACAAGAAATTCCTATTGTATTTTTCTTTATAAGAAATAACTTTTGAGAATTATCACTTAAAATACGTCTATCTCTTGTACCATCTTCATGCTCTGTAATACCTGTTAGTCTACTATCTGCTGCCATTGCAATTCCTTCTGGAAGAAATACTGTTGCTATTATTGACATATTCCCATCTCCTCTTTTTAATGTATATCCATTAATTTTCAAATCTTCAATAAAATTTTATTTTTTAGTAATTATTTAAGCTATAAAAAAGCGCTTATTACTTTTAATAATTCATCTCCATACTTTTTAAGTTTCTTTTCACCCATTCCTCTTATATTCATAATCTCCTCTTCAGTTCTAGGTTTATTATTTGCTATTTCAATTAATGTTGAATCTGAAAAAATTATATATGGACGAATATTTTCTTTAGTTGCTTTAATCTTTCTCCATGATTTCAATGCATTATAAAGTTCTTTATTTATTATTTCATCTTCACTCTTTTGAAGCTTCATAAGAACCTTCTCTTCTGATTTTAAAACTTTTATAGATCTATTGTTTAGTATAAGCATAGAATACGTACCTGGCTTTAATTCAATATATCCTAAATCTATAAGACTTTTTATAAAATCTCTTATGAACTTAGAACTAAATTCCTTCATAAGAGCAAATGTTGTGACTTTATCTAATTCATATTGAAGTATCTTAGGTCCTTTAATACCTCTTAATATATCAACTAAAACTGAGATACCAAACCTTTCTCTAGTCCTAAATACAGTTGATAAAATTATCTGAGCTTCTCTTGTAAAGTCTTGAATATCATCACTATTTAGACAGTTAGTACAGTTATTGCAGAAGCTAGTTACATACTTATTATTAAAATATTTTAATATAAACTCTCTATAGCAATCATCAGTTTCTGCATAATCAACCATAGATTGAAGCTTACGAAGGGCTATCTCTCTTCTATTCATTCCACTACTTTTATTTATTAAAAATTCTACTCTCTTAATATCATCCCTTGAATAGAAAAGATAGCAATCACAATTTTCTCCATCTCTTCCCCCTCTGCCAATCTCTTGATAGTAAGTCTCTAAATTTTTAGGAAGAGTTGCGTGTACTATAAATCTTATATTTGATTTATCTATTCCCATTCCAAACGCATTAGTTGCTATCATTACATTTTTTCTTTCAAAAAGGAAATCTTCCTGTGCAATCTCTTTATCACTATCTTTCATACCAGCATGATATTTAAGAACACTATATCCTAAATCCTTTAGTCTTTGATAAATAATTTCAACTTCTTTTCTTGATGAGCAATAAACTATTCCTGATTCATCTTCATGACTTCTTATAATATCTTTAAGCTCTTCCTCTTTATCAACTTCCTTTAAAACTTCTATGCTTAAATTTGCTCTATTAACATCACCTAAATATATGTATGGGTTTCTAAGACCTAATAAACTTATAGAATCTTTTCTAACCTCATCTGTTGCAGTTGCTGTAAATGCCGAAATAACTGGTTTATTTTTAAAGCCTTCATAAAAAGGCTTTATATATCTATAACTCTTTCTAAAATCATGTCCCCATTCTGATACGCAATGTGCTTCATCTATTGCTATATGAGAAATATTTAAATCTAAAATCATATTTTTAAAATAGTTTGATTCAAGCCTTTCAGGTGCAATATATATAAGTTTATACATTCCAAGGGAAGCATCTTTCAATATTTCTTTTATTTCGTCATTTTTTAAACTACTATTTATATAAACGCCTGTTATACCATTTTCTCTTAAAGCATCAACTTGATCTTTCATAAGAGAAATAAGTGGAGAAATAACTACTGTAATCCCTTCAAAAAGAATTGCAGGAATTTGATAACAAATGGATTTTCCTCCCCCTGTTGGCATAAGGCAAAAAACATCTCTTTTATTTAAAATTGTATTTATAATATCTAATTGTCCTTCTCTAAAGCTTTCATATCCATAAAACTTCTTAAGGGCATGGTATGCTTTTTGAGTGTTATTCATAAACCTACTCTCTCTTTCTTTTAATTTAAGATTATTATACATTATTTCCTCATAAGGATAAAATATATAAATTACCTTAAAGTAAATTTATCATTTTGTAATGCATAAATATTTATAGGGGTGATTTTTTTGATATCTTTAATAGTTGGGTTTATTTTTCTTATAACTGGAATTCTTTTAGCACTTAATCCACCAAGAAGCAGAAATGGTGTTCTAGGTTATAGAACTTCTATGTCTATGCTTAATCAAGATACATGGGATGAATCTCAAAAATATGGTGGTATTAGTATGAGCTTTTTCGGAATACTAAATATAATTTTTGCTCTTTGGATCTATATATTTCCTATGTCCATAAATGCCGATAAATTTCAATTAATCTTTTTCATTATAACTTCAGTATTGATGATATATGTAGATGAACTTCACTTAAAGAAATTATTTAATAAAGATGGAACAAGGAAATAAAACACTATAATTAAAAACGATAATAGAAACATTTCTATTATCGTTTTGACTTAATTTAAATACTTTTAATTAGACACTTATTTTAAGAAATCCGTTAGAAATTTTAATTTTATATACTATATAAGATGTAATTCCTTTTAAAACACTTGATAACGCAATACTAAGCCATATTCCATTTACCCCCATATATCTTATAAAAAATAAAGACATAGGTATTCTAAGGAGCGTAAATCCTATACTTATAATAGCTGGTATTTTTGGCATTCCAAGCCCTGTGAAAAGACCATTCGATACCATTTCTATAGCGCTAAAAACTTGAGAGAAACCTATTATTTGAAGATATGTGCTTGCTATCTTTACAGTGCTTTCAGATCTAATAAATAATTTTACTAAATAACCCGGCCATAAAATAAATATAATAGCAATTATAGCTGAATATACTACTCCTATTTTTACTGCTGACTTATATCCTTCTTCTATTCTTTCATATCTTTTAGCTCCAAAGTTTTGTCCAATGAAGCTTGAAATAGCTCCATTTAATCCACCTATTACCATATAAGTTATAGATTCAATTTGAAGCCCTATCTTTTGAGCAGCTATTGCATCTGCTCCAAATATAGCAATTATTTTAGCAATAACTATATTAACAAGAGTAAATAAAATTCTTTGAAAGGCCATTGGAAAACCAAGTCTTATTATTTCTAAAACTCTTTTTTTCTCTACTCCTAATTTAAAATCAAACCTAAATAATCCATTAGACTTTGTCTTATATAGAACAAACATTATAATATTCGCAACTAATGTAGCAAGTGCTGCACCTACCACTCCAAACTTTAATATATAAATAAATATTGGATCTAATATTATGTTTATACCTATTCCTACTGCATTTATTTTTAATGCAGTTTTATTATTTCCAAAACTACCAAATATTCTTGTATACAATGAATTAAAAAATGTAAAAAACATCATAGGTGCACTAACTGCTAAATATAAATAAGATTGTCTTTCAACATAGGAATTATCAAGCCCTAAAAATCCTATAAAATTTTTACCTAAAAATAAAAGGGCCAATACATAAACTATTCCCATTACTGCATTTATAAATATTCCTGAATTTATATATCTTTTAACATTCTCCTTCTCATTCTTTCCTAATGAATGAGAAACCTTTATTCCAGTACCAATGACAACTAGTGCATTTATTGAATATCCTAGTCCTATATAAAAACTAGCTGATCCAATACTTGCAACAGCATTACTTCCAAGTCCTCCTACCCATAACATATCAACCAAATTATATGCAAATTGCAATAGTGAACTTCCCATTATCGGTAATGCTAACAATACCAAAACAGATATTACATTTCCTTTTGTTAAATCTACACCTTTCATATTTCCTCCATAATATTTTCTATATTTTGAAGTTCAACTCTTAACTAAAATTTTATTTCATTATTTCTAATTCTATTTATCAAATCTTTAATTCTATCTTCTATTAATCTTGCAGTTTTTATAAATTCTTCTTCACTTTTTCCAGTTGGATCATCTAATCCCCAATCTTCAATATGCCTTGAAGGCAGATATGGACATATAACATTGCACCCCATTTTTATAACTATATCAACTGCTGGAATATCACCTAGTAATTTTGAATATTGACTTTTTTCCATATTGATATCATATAGCTTCTTAATTACATAAACTGCATCTTGGTTTATATTGGGTTTAGTCTCTGTTCCTGCTGAGTAACTTAAAAATATATCTTTACCATATAGATTTCCTAAAGCCTCTGCCATTTGAGATCTACAGGAATTATGAACGCATATAAATGCTACTTTTGGTTTCATATAATCTACCCCTTAAATAATCAATTTTTTTCTATTTTACAAATACATTTTTCTGTATCGGTTATTATATGCATTAAAAATAGTGCTAATCTATTTGCATTTACAGAATTTAAAGTATAGTAATTCCATGTGCCCTCTTTTCTTGCTACTACAAGATCACACTCAATTAAAACTTTCATATGATGTGATAATGTTGGTTGGGTAAAATTAAAATTTTCTAATATATCACAAGCACATTTTTCTCCGCATGATAATATATCAATTATCTTAATTCTATTAGGATCACTTAATGCTTTAAATATTTTTGCATTCACTTCATAATTCTTTTCCATTTTCACCACTCCTTATATAGATAAGTATCTATATATAATATAGATTACTATCTATATTTTGTCACTATATTTCTTTAATACCAATCTATCAACATATAATATATTGATAAATATAAAAAGAGACAATTATTTTTGCCTCTTTTTTATATAATATATAATATATAGTTTTTATAATTTCTAAATAACCTTATTTACTTCTTCTGCAAATTTTTTAGTTATAAGTTGTGGTCTTGTAATAGCACCCCCAACAACTACAGCATAAGCTCCAAGTTCTATCGCCTTTCTTGCTTTTTCTGGAGTATCAAAGTTACCTTCTGCAATTACTTTTGCCTTACATGACTCTAATAATCCTCTTAATACATAAAAGTTATTAATACCCTTTGAGTGCTCATTATATCCTGTAAGAGTAGTTCCAACAAAATCAAATCCTAAGTCTCCAGCTCTTATTCCTTCTTCTACAGTTGAAATATCAGCCATAAACTGTTGATCTTTATACTTTGCTAATACTTGTTTTAAAAATTCAACATCTTGATTTATTGTAGCATCAAGTGCTATAACATCAACTCCAGCCTCTACTAATGCATCAACTTCTTTCATAGTAGGTGTTATATAAGATTTCATACCTTCATAATCTTTTTTTATAATTCCTATTATAGGTAGCTTTACAACCTCCTTAATGGCCTTTATATCTTCCACACTATTTGCTCTAATACCTACAGCTCCTCCAAGTTCTGCTGCTACAGCCATTCTACTCATAATAAACGAACTATGCAGAGGCTCGTCCTTCAATGCTTGACATGATACTATTAATCCTGAATTCATAAAAAATCCCACCTTATATATTTTTTCTTATAAATAATATATTTGAAAATTATTTTTATTTTTAAATCATTAAAGAAAATTATTTTCTTTAATCACATGATACCATAATAGATTATCCTTTACAACGTTTAAATTCTCCTAAATAATTACACTTTTCTATCTGATTTTATGTTATAATTTTACATATATTGATAATACAAGGAGGTCTCTATGAATAAAAAAACTGCTATTATAAATATAACTCTAATTTTCATTGCGCTATTTGGACTTAAATTTGCTCGTCCTATTTTCTTTCCAAATTTTACTGAGTCTATTGATAAGAAATGGGGAATGGATATACCAGCCCCAGCAGAGGAATCTAAAATTGAAAGTTCAAAAGAAAGTAATAACAGTGAAAAATCCTTATACAAGCTTACCTATAATAGTGAATCTGATTTAGAAAAAATTAAAACATCTTTTAATTGGGTATTTAAAGGTGATACTGAAGAATTTATACCTGTAGATATTATGGAAGTTATAGAAAGTGATAATGAAAATTCTAGATATTTTTATAAAAGAGAGAAAGATGATATGATTGCACTTTCATTAGATAATAATGTATTAACTGTATATCAAACATATAAATAAATGTTTTTTAAAGTTTAAAAAATATCCTCTAAACATTAACATTTATATACTATAATATAAATATATAGAAAGTAATTGTTTACTTAGTAAGGAGGAGATTTTATGAATATTATAAATTCTTTTACTGACTTTTTAATTTCTATAACCATGATTTTAGTTGGCTTAATTTCTATAATTAAACCGCCAAAATTTAATGAATTTTACGGATATAGAACCACATATTCAATGAAGTCTAAAGAAGCTTTTGAATTTGCTAATAATCACTTCGGTAAACTTTGGCTTATATTTGGTACAATTTCCTTTATATTTATTATTGCTTTAAAGAGTTCTTTAACTCTAAATTCTGAGCTTACATCAATTATATGTATGATTATATCTTTATTTAATATGTTTATACCATTAGTATTAGTAGATATAGAACTTAAAATTAATTTCACAAGCTCTGGAAAATTAAAAAATTAATTAAATATAAAAAGCTAGAATAGTGATTTGCTACTCTAGCTTTCTTAATAACACTTTATTTAATTCATATAATAAATATATTGTTACTATTACAACAAAATATGTAAGCCATAAACTAAAATTATATCTATGCCAAAATACTGTATCCATTAATCTAATATTTGCTCCAATATTATACCAGTCAATTACTCTTAATGTTAATACATTATTTTTTACTTCATCTTCAATGAATTCTCCTATAACTACAAAATCAATATATTTTCTATTTCCAAGTTCAAACGTTGATATCTCCTTATATGGAACATTACCTATAATATTTATTTCGGAATAATTTATATCTTTTATTCCATTTACACTTGCGTATGATTTTATATAAGCTGCACCTTTAACAACACTTGGTATATCAGAACCTTCTTTATATTGAATTATTAAATTTACCTTGGTCTCATCGAAGTTTTTTAAAGTAAACTCTTTTTTGTACGGAAGAAAAGGAACTGTAAAAAGTATAATTAACAATATTATATTTAAAATAATTTTTTTCACTTAATAGGCTCCTTTATAATTAATTTAAAGATAACTAATAATAATTTAGTAGTCCTTTGTATAATTATATAAAGTTTACCTATTAATTATTAACTATTTCCTATAATTATTATGTTAAAATTTCCACTTTATTTTTATACTAAGAAGATCATCTATTTTCTCTGATGTAATCTCATGACCTTGTCTTTCTACTAATATTTTGGTTATTGCAAGACCAAGACCTGTGTTTTGCCCAGTTCTCATTCTATCTCCAGTAAAGAATCTCTCAAATATCCTCTTTGCGTCATCTGCATCAAGGTCTGGTGCTTTATTTGAAAACTCAGTAATAATGTAATCATCATATTTTTTTAAATATATTTTCACTTGCCCTTTTGAGTGTTTTAATATATTTTGAATCATATTTGTAAAAATACGATTTATTGCTTTCTTATCTCCATATATTAATGGAATATTTTCCTCTATTTCTACAACTGGCTCAAGTCCCTTTTTACTTATCTCATCATAAAAAGCTGCTATAAGTTCACAAAGTATATTGCTTATATTAACCTTTTCCATATCTAAAGTATACTCATTCGCCTGTAATCTTGATAAATCATAAAAACTTGAAATTAACTCCTTTAAAACTTCTGCTCTCTTTTCTACTATCCCTAAATATTCTGACTTATCTTCATCTGATATATTAAAATCTTGTAAAAGTTGTATATACCCCATTATAGATGTTAATGGAGTTCTTAAATCATGTGACATATTTGCAATCGCCTGTCTAAGTTCCAAATCAAGTTCCCTATGCTTTTCATCTGTTTTTATTCTATAATCTATAGTCTTGTTAATTTGGAGTACAAGCTCTTCAATATACTTATCGGGTGCCGGTATTTTAAGCCTTGTATTACTCTCCATATTATTTAAATCTTTAAGTTTTTCTGTTACTGATTTTATATTGCTTATCTTTAATCTATAAAGGGCAAATATAATACATAATAAAATTACTAATATTACAATTATTAAATCTTTCATCATATCTCCCCTCTAACCTAATCTATTTTATTTCTCTATTTTTAAATATAGTTAATCCTAGACCTGTAAATACTATAGTCCAAAATATACCTAAAACAACAGCATAAATCATTTGCTCATTAGTTGCTGCTGTATCAGTTAATGGAATAAGTGCATACCCTATTGATAAGTATTTTAATTTTTCAAATATATTTGAAAATGAACTTAATATACCTAGGACTATTGAAAGAGCAACTGGTACAAGATAATATGCTAAATATACTGTTCCTTTTTTAAACATAACTACTAATAAATCTATAAAAGATAATAAAGCTATGTATATTGGAATAACACATAGACATCTTAATAAGAAGCTCATGGCATATGCTCCAAAATCATCTCCTGATGGCAATAAAAATAATCCTATAAATAAGGATATTAAGCATACTGCTGATGTAATTAATCCCATTATTGTTTGAACTATAAGTTTTCCTATATAGTACTTACTTCTTGATATATCTGATGACAGTATATTTTTTAAGGTTCCGTATCTATAATCATCTAAGAATACTGAAGTGAATACTGTTAAAAATACAGCTATAATAGGGAATATTCCACCAATTCTATCTAAAATAAATCCTTTAGTTGCAATATCACTTTCAGTGCCATTAAATGATAAACAAAGCAAAATTAATCCGGCTACTAATACAGCATTAATTACATAAATTAGTGGTAACTTAAATTGCTTATATAACTCAGCTTTAATAAAGTTAAGCATTATTATCACCACCTCCAATTAGATTTATAAAGTACTCTTCTAAGCTAGTACCCATAGTTTGTAATGAATACACCCTTATTCCATTTTTAATTAATTCTTGATTTATTATATATGGCTCATCTAAAAAATCATATACTCTTATAAATCCATTATTTAAAACATCATACGAATAACAACTTAGTGATTCTAATACAACACATGATTTCTCAACATTATCAACTTTTACTGATATATAATTTTTGCATTTATCATTTAGAGCTTTAGCTGATATTTCCTCAATTAATATACCATCATTTATAAATCCATAACATGTTGCAAGTTGAGATAATTCTCCAAGTATATGACTTGAAATAAGTATTGTTGTATTTTTCACTTTATTTAATTTCTTAAGTACATCTCTAATTTCTTTGATTCCCATAGGGTCTATCCCATTTATAGGCTCATCTAAAATTAAGAATTCTGGATCTCCAAGCATTGCTAATGCTATTCCAAGCCTTTGCTTCATCCCTAAAGAAAATCCTTTTACTCTTTTATCTTTTACTTTATTTAATCCAACTAAATTCAATAACTCTTCTATACATTCTTTATTAGGTATACCTTTTTGAATTCTGTAATATTCTAAATTTTGTCTTGCAGTAAGCTTTGGCATAAAAGATGGAGTTTCAACTATTGCTCCAATTCTTGAATGATCTTTTATTCTATCTTCTACTCTAACCTTATCAAATAATTCAATCTCTCCGTCACTTTCATTTGTTAATGATAAAATCATTCTTATTAAAGTAGTTTTACCTGAACCATTCTTTCCAACAAGACCATAAATATCGCCTTTTTTTATTGTCATATTTAAGTTGATTACAGCTGATTTATTTATATAATTCTTACTTAAATTTCTTGTTTTAAGTACAATTTCATTCACTTTCTTCATCCTTTCTTAAACTCTCATTCTAATCTAAATTTCATTCTTACATTATTGTAAGATATAAACACCAATATAAATTAAAGAAAATCTTAAGAAAGCATTAAATTATTCCATTTTAAAGCCTATTCCCCAGATAGTTTTTATATAATCATTTTCTTTATCTACAGCAGCGATCTTAGAACGTATATTACTAATATGTACATTTATAGTATTATCATCTCCTAAGAATTCATCCTTCCAAACTGACTCAAAAAGGTTAGCTCTAGTAAAAACTTTATTTGGATTGCTCATTAAAAGTTTAAGTATTAAGTATTCTTTTGCTGTAAGTGATATAGGCTCATTATTTACTTTTACTTCTATAAGTTCCTTATTTAAAGTTATATTTTTATGATTTAAAATTTTATTATTACTCTCTTCTTTATTATTATCTGAAAAACGTTTATATCTTCTAAGCTGTGCATTAACTCTAGCAACAATTTCATTTACATCAAATGGTTTTGATACAAAATCATCTGCACCTATATCTAAGGTATTTATTTTATCATCTTGCCCTGTCTTTGCTGAAATTACTATAATAGGCATATCCTTTGATTTTCTTACCCTTTCAATAATTTCTTCTCCACTCATACCTGGAAGCATTAAATCAAGCAAAAGCAAATCAAATTCATATAATTCTATACACATTCTTCCTTCTGAACCTGAAAAAGCCTGTGTTACATCATATCCTTCTTTAATTAATATTCTATATATTAATCCATTTATATCTAAGTCATCTTCAACAATTAAAATTTTTCCTTTTTTATTTTCATCCATAACAACACCTCATCTACTCAATAATTAGTAATATAATATCAAACTTTTACTTAATAGGAAAATTATATTATATCTCTATATTTAGAATAACATAATAATATTATTATAACTCTATTCATCTTACAATTATATAACTTCACTCTCTATAGTATATATTATTTATATATATGCAAATAATAGTCTTGAAGTTAAATTTATATTTATATACTTCTTTAAGGAGGATTTATAATATTATGAGAAGGTCATGGATTGTTGCAATAGTTATAGGACTTTTAATTTCAATAATAGGATTATTTTTTGTATTTGAGCAAATTCAAAAACCTGATAAATTAGTAAACTCTTCTACATCAAAGGATATAACTTATATGACATCAACAGAGTTTAGTTCATTATTAAGTAAGGATAATGGTAGTGACTACAATGGGAAAGTATTTGAGATTACAGGTGAAGTTAACATGGTTCTTCTTGAAGAGAATAAAATCATAATAAAGGGGATGGTTAAAAACATAAAAGTTAACTTCCAAAAAAATCAAGATTTAAGCGGGATAAACACTGGATCTTTTGTTGCAATTAAAGGCATTGCAAAAGCTCCTATAAGTAATGAAAGTTTAATTGAACTTAAATCAGCAGTAATTAAAGTTAAATGATATAAATTAAACCTAGATAAAATATTTTATCTAGGTTTAATTTTTCTTATACTATTTTTCATATCCATTTACTATTACATCAATTTTTCCAGTCTCAGGACTAATTGCAATTCCATGTACTACAACTCCCTCTGGTATTAATGGATGATTTTTTATAACTTCTACACTATTTTTAATTGATTCTTCTACTGAATCAAATCCATGTAGCCATTTATTTAGGTTAATTCCTGAATTAGAAATAGTGTTTATAACCTCTTTAGATATACCTCTATTTTCTATTTTATTTAATAAATTATCCGTATCTAAGTTACACATACCACAACCATAATGACCTACTACAATAACTTCATCTGCCAAAAATTCATATATAGCTACTATTATACTTCTTGAAATACTACCAAAAGGTTGCATTACTGTTGCACCTGCATTCTTTATTATCTTTGCATCTCCATTTTTAAGATTCATAGCCTTTGGTAAAAGTTCTGTAAGTCTTGTATCCATGCAAGATAATATTACTAGTTTCTTCTTAGGATTCTTTGATGTTATATACTTTTCATATTCCCTATTTTCTATAAAAGCTTTATTGTATTCTAATATCTCATCTAATTTACTCATAATTATACCTACCCTTTATATTTTTAAATATTATATCACAATATAAATGTTATATATTATTTATTTCTTAAAAATTCCAATACTTAAAATATTAAGGTAATAAAATAATAAAAGATGCAAAATTATAAATCCTGCATCTTCTCTTTACTATACTGTTAAACTTTTTATTTTATCTATACCATTATATACTTCTATTATATTACTTAGTATTAGCTTTTCATCTAAACTATGAGAGCTATGAATATAATCTCCTAATTTACTTTCAAATCCTTTTTCATCCTTATTCTTTTCTTTTTTTAATTTCTCAAATTTAACTTCAATATCCTTCTTATCACCATTAAATTTTGCAATTCTTATATATAATTCATAAATGCTACATACAAGATTTCTTTCCTTTATTATAAGTTCCATAAGATTATCTTCTGAATTTATATTATTAGCCTTTAATCTCTCTTCTATAAAAGAAGTAACTATAAACAAATTATTTATCTTATCTCCTCTTTTATTCTTATATGCTTCCTTTAAACTATCTATCATCTCTTTTATTACATTAATATACATAACCTTTAATATTTTTACATCTTTTTTAATGCTATATGGTAATATAAATTTATTTATTAAGATGGCAAGTATAGCCCCTAGAATAACAAACATTATTCTATTTATAGCCATAGTGTTTGTGTCTCCTAAAATAGCTGCTGCTCCTATTGCAGATACAGTTACACATATCATATTATATTTATACTCTTTCATATATCCACTTATATAACCGCTTATCATAAGTATTAATGTTCTCTCTACAACACCTTTAAATATATAGAAAAGTACTTCTACTATAATAGCACCAATTATTGTAGCAATTATTCTATCTCTTGTTTTTGTCTTTGATACTTCATAAATAGGATTTACTAATGATAACATAGTAAATGCAATCCATCTTCCCTCTCTTAAATGGAAGTAATCCATTATAAATGCAGCTACTGTTATACCTATTGCAATACGTACTGCATAAGAAAATTTTGCTGACCTTGCTTTATAATTAGATTCTATATTATGTGTTAACTTAAAGTTATTAGGTATTTTTTCTATTTTATTTATTAGGTTATATTGTTTCTTACCTAAGTTTTTAAGTTCTCCTAATGCTTCATATATGAATGAAATATTATTTAATATCTTAAGGGTAGTTAAATCTTCTATATCATGTCCATCATAATTTTTTATTGAATTGATTATATCATCACTTATAGTGTTTTCATCATTTAAATACCCTCTAATTTTTATTAAAGCGGTTTCTATATCTGATATAATCTTTTCATTATTAGAATAATTTAATTTCTCTAATAATATAAATATCTTCTCTAAAGCCACTGATATATTTAATTTTATTCTACTCTCTTCTGTTAAATAAAAATTTTGCTCTCTTTTATTATATATAATATTCCTAAAAGCACTTAAACTAGTCCTTATATTCTCATCTAAACTATCATCTTTCTTATTTAAGGACTCATTTTTTATTTTCTCTATCATATCATCACAAGATTTTACTAATAGCTTATTTCCCTTTTTAAGTACATTATCTCTATTAGCTATTAATTGAACTATCATAATTATGATGGCACCAACAACTAATGATAAAAATCTCATAGGAAGTTTATCAGTATTAACTGGATTTACTAATAAAAATAAATATTGAAGTGAAAATGGTAGATATATAGGACTCTTCAAGTTATAACATAAAGAATAACTTAGAACAAACATCATAATAAAATTAACTGGAATAGCTATCCACATATTCATGCTTGCAATTGTTGCAGCTAATCCTATACATACATTTAATATAATCAACAATACAGTATTTTTAACTGGTGATAAAGTTAAATCCTTTTGCAGTAACATCAGCATTGCTGTTGCTGTTGTTACACCTATTAGAGTGTTCTCAGCTCCAAATATACTTTTAAAAGCAATAACAAAGACTACAATGAATATAAACATTATAGTTTTTGATATGACTAATTTCTTATTCATAATTCCTACACCCTTTCATCTATAGTACGACTTATACAACAAGCAATTTTACTCCTAAAATATATATTTTTCAATTAAAAGAACAGTATTTTTTTACAAAATTCATATTATTTAAAATAATAAAGACGAAATTGTTAACAATTTCGTCTTTTAAATACTTTATTTTTTCTTTGGCAGAACAATACCTTTATATAATTGAACTGTAATAAAATAATATAGTAAATATATTACTCCAAATACTGATAATGATACCCATATATGATAGTAAGGATGTACTAAAAATATTTTAAACATCTGCATACCTATTAATACATGAGCTATACCAACTATAGCTGAAATTGCATATATAAATAATATTTCCTTATATATTGATTTAATTAATAGTTTTTTACGAACTCCTATTTTTCTAAGCATTTCATAACGCTTAATATCTTTTGATGCCCCTGTTAATATTTTAAACATTAGACAACTTGCCATCATTCCAAGGAATGCAACCCCTAAAAAAAGTCCCATAAATACCATACCACTTGTCATTGCATAATACTGAGTATAAAATTCATATTTACTATTTATCTCATTAGTATTATATCTTAACCTTTCAATATCATCTATCTTCTTAAAATTATCTAAGTCTTTAATAAAGTCATTAGTTTTTATAACAACAGCTTTATTTACATTACCTGTTATTGAATTAAATTTCTTCTCATCAACTACTTTTGTTTTTAAATCTGAATCTGTATACCTATTCTTTATACTATAGAAGAAGTCTAACCACTGATTATCTTTTTTGCTTTTATCGTAAATACCATTATTTACAGTTAACTCAGACTTAACTTTACCACTATATGTGATATTGCCCATCATATCTCTTTCTAATATATTGGGCTTATTCTTCAACAAATCATTTGACAGATAGTATATAAATTCCTTATCTTTCTTATACCTATATTCTAATTTTTCTTTAGTACCTAATTTGCTTAATATACTATTTTCTTGTGATGTTGGATTATTTAAAACTACATCATAATACTCAGAGTCTTCAGCTATAAATTTTGCATTGTTTTTAAATGCCATGCCACTAGAAATTGCTCCAGCAGATAATGCTATTAACATTGCAACAGTTGCTAGCACTTTAGTAAGCTCTTTTACACGGAAACTTAATTGAGAAAGAGTAAATACATTTAATCCTTTTTCTTTTATATGTTTATTTTTAAGTAATGTATCAATAAGTATAGGAACAAATGCCATAAATAATAAATATGTGCCTGCTGTTATAGTTATCATTCCTATAAATAAGCCCGCTATCATAGTTACTTTAATATTAATTATGGCTGCATATCCAATAACTAAAAGTATAATAGCTAAAATAGCTTTAACTACTGAATTCATTGGCTTAACTTTTACGTTATCTGCTTGATCTTCTGCATGCAATAATTGAAGAACAGAAGATTTAAATAACTTAATAGAATTAAATATTGCTGCGATCAAAAATAATATCATAAAGAAAATACATGTAATTGATATAGAAGGCATATAAAATGGATAGTATTTTCCACCTTCAAAATTTAATTGTGTCATTAATATATAGCTAATTATTTTGGAAAGTATAGCTCCAATTATAATACCAACAATTAATGAAACTACTCCAATTACTAATGTTTCTATAAACATTATAAGTGTGACTTTTTTCTTTTTTGCACCTAACATCATGTACATTCCAAACTCTTTTTGTCTTAATAAAAGAAGGAATGAGTTTGCATAGATTATATAAAATACCGTAATTATAGCAAGTAATACGGAGCCTATTTGGAATACTGCCATTATTGAACTAATGATAGAATTTGATTTAACAAACTCCTCATTTAATGCAAGTGTCTGAAACATATAAAATATTGAAATTGCCATTACAAGACCAAAAAGTAAAACTAAGTAATCTTTAAATTTACTTTTTACTCCTGACATTGAGAGTTTTAATAACATATTACTCCTCCCCATGCTTTATAGTAGTATCCATATTTGCTACTACATCTAAAATTTCTTTATAGAATTCATCTTGAGTTGATTTCTTCTTCAACTCATTAAAGATTTTCCCATCTCTAATAAATAAAATTCTATTACAATAACTTGCACTATAAGCATCATGAGTAACCATTAATATAGATACTCCTTGCTCTTTATTTAAGTTTGTCATTGCTTCAAGCATACTTGTTGCATTTTTAGAATCAAGTGCTCCTGTTGGCTCATCTCCTAATATAATTGCTGGATTATGTACGAGTGCTCTTGCAGCAGCAGTACGTTGTTTTTGTCCACCTGACACCTCTGTTGGATATTTTTTTAGTATTTCTAAAATATCTAAAGTTTTTGCAACTTCATTTACTCTCTTTCCAATCTTCTTTGATGACATTCCTTGAAGATATAGTGGCAACGCTATATTTTCATAAAGTGATAAGTTCTCCAAAAGATTAAAATCTTGGAATATAAATCCTAAATTTTGTGATCTAAAGTCTGATAATGCATCTGATTTCATATGAGTTATATCAGTTCCATCAATTTTAACTACCCCACTTGTTGGACTATCTAATGTAGATAAAATATTCAAAAGAGTTGTCTTACCTGAACCAGATGGTCCCATTATTCCAACAAACTCTCCTTTTTCCACTGAAATCGAAATACCATTTAAAGCATAAAATTTATTATCATTTGTTTTTCCATATACCTTTTTTAAATCTCTTACGTCAACTACAGGTTTCCCCATTTTAACGCCTCCTTTTTTCATTCTTGTTTCTATATCATGTTATCACCTTCACTTTTTATTACATATTGATTAATCTTTCACTTATCTTACAATTTTGTAATCATTCTCTTTACATGAAGTTTATTCCGTAATTTAAGTTAATTTGAAATGACTAAAATCTTATCTTATAACAAAAACTAACATTAAGATTGGAGTGATTTTATTGACAGATAAATTTATTAAAATAAATGATAGTATGATTTATGAGCTTTCCTCTATGCTTTCGAAGGAATTTTCCTCGTCTCCTGTTGTTAGCTATATATTTCCTAATGAATATGATAAAAATATAGTTCTTCCTCTTATTTTTGATAGACTCCTTAAACTCTATAAAGATATTGGAGTTACATATGTAACATCAATTGATATGGAAGGTACTTTTTCTTTAGTTAATTTTGATAAAGAAAATAGACTTTATTATGAATCTTTAATTACCTCTATACCTAACATACTAAGAGCTACTTTAAATATTGATATAGCTGAGACAATAAGTAGATTAATTAAAGCAAAGGATACTTTACTTAAAGTAAAAGATTATATTAATTTTAAAAATAGTTATATATTTATATCTAGTATTGCTTCATCTAATAGAGATAATAAAGATATATTTTTAAAAGATATGTTAAATTATCTAGTTAAGGAATCCTATGATAAACAGACTCCGCTTATTGTTGAGACTGAAACTGAAGAAATGGTTAACTTATACAAAAGCTATGGATTTAAACTTTCTAGGAACTTCACAATAGATAATACTGATATCAATATTTTTTTACTTACTTATAATCCTAAAAAGACTAAAGAAAATAATATATATTAATTCTAAAATAAGATAAGAGGTAAAACCCCTCTTATCTTATTTGCTATGTATTCTTTTTGATGTAATATCTTTTATTACCTTCAAAATAATTTTCTAATATTCCGAAATCTGCTCTTAATTATTTATGATCTTTACAACTAATCACTTAACCATATTTATCCTATCAAATCTTTATTTTAAACTATAAAAAAAAGACCATATTATTAAAATATAGTCTAAATTATGCTTTAATTTATTGCCCAATTATTGATTTTTCTTTATATATATTTTTAATGCCTTAATAAATAAAATAAGTGCATATATCCCAACTCCCCATACTATTATCATTATTACTAATGGTATTAACGAAAAAATCATAGTATTCATAAAAATCTCCCCCTCTTTTAATTCTTCCTTTAGTTTTGATTTTACCACTTAAAGTAATATTAGTATATTAATTCATAAAAAAAGCTGTACTACATATGTAATACAGCCTAATATAATAAAATTATTCTCTAATTTCTCTATTTGTATCTATAGTCTTATGTTGGCTAATTGGTTTAACATTAAAGTTTGATCTATATTCTGTTTCTGCCCAGAATATATTATCAGCAACTAAAGCTTCTGGATTTAACTCTACTCCATCTAGAATTATCTCCTTAAACTTATGGTATCCTGCTCTATCTATTAAATGTCCACCATGCAAGTATTCTGGCTTGTAGTCTAAAGCCCATGCAGAGAACTTTTGCCAGTTACCAAATATACCAAGTACAACTTCTTCAGTTGCAAAGTTTATAAATGTCTTACCCATTCTTGGAGTTTGCTTTCCTGTTCTTCCTCCAATAACTATTCTATAGAATTTTTCTGACTTTCTAGTCCACGCACTTGCTGGACATGCAAGAACACATTCTCCGCAACCAACACAACAACAAGGATCTTTATCTACAGTACCGTTCTTATTCATACTTAATACTCTAGTTGCATGATGTTCACATGCTCTAACACAAGCTCCACATCCAATACATCTTTCTGGATGATATTCCATTCTAGCTTGTCCTATAACACCAAAATCTTGGAAATGTCCTTTACCACAGTCATTTGGGCATCCTGATACTGAAACCTTTATATGATAATGTGAAGGGAATACTAGCTTTTCAATCTTTGTAGCTAACTCTTTTGTATTAACATTTGCTTTTATACAATGACTATTTCCAATACATGCCATAATGTTTCTAGCACCTATAGTTGGGTAACCATTTTTATCAATTTCCATGTCACAATTACATTCATCTACTTCAACTTCTTTTAAATAATTTTCAATGAATGCATTTACATCTTCTATATTTTCATATTTTATTCCTGGTATATTAAAAGTTTGTCTCATACCAACATGGAAAGTTCCATTTCCCCATGTTTCTGCTATCTCTTGAACAGTAGTTAAATATTTAGCGTTTACTGTCCCTCCTGGAATACGCATTTGAAGCATGAATTCTCCTGGAACTTTAGATTGACGATAACAGTTAATTCTTACTTTTTTAATATCTATATCATGATTCATATATAACACTCCTCTAATCTAATAATGTTTTTGCTTTAGTATAATTAAATACAGGTCCTTCAAGACAAACATAAGTTTCATCTATTCTACAATGTCCACATTTCCCAACTGCACATGACATCTTTCTTTCAAATGATACCCATATTTTTTCTTCAGGAACTCCAAGTTTTAAGAATTCTAATGCTGTAAAGTGCATCATTATTGGAGGTCCAACTATAATAACTTCATAGTTATCATCAAATCTATCAAGTGGAAGTTTTTCTAAATGAGTTGTAACAAGTCCAGTCTCCCATCCTTCTTTAACGCCTGAATCTAAAGTATAGATTGTATTAAATGTTTCTTTCCACAAATCTAATTCACTCTTAAATAATATTCCACTTTCATTTTTAAATCCAAATATTAAATTTAAGCTCTTAACGTAATTTGGAGTATTATAGAACTTATTTATCATACTCCTAACAGGTGCTACCCCTGTACCACCAGCAACTATAACTATATTTTTATCCTTAAACTTTTCTACTGGCCAACCTATACCATAAGCTCCTCTTAGGAATAAAGTATCTCCTGGTTGCAAGTTAAAGATAGCATCTGTTACCTTGCCTACTGAACGTATTGTAAAATCTAAATATCCATCTCCAAATCCGCTAACTGATATCGGAGCTTCTCCAATCTTAGGTATTGATAATTGTAAAAATTGTCCATGTTCTGGAACAATATCAGTTTCTACTCTAAATGTATATTCTGAATTACTTTCTTTGTTTATGCTAATAATTCTACATGGTTTTGGTGTTAATACATTATTACTCATTATCATTACCTCCACAAATTTCATTAACTGCTTTTGTAACTTTATTTATCGTTGCTGTAATTGAGATATTTTCAGGACATCTATCTGTACATCTTCCACAACCCACACACATATGGTTGTCTCCAAACTTTTCTTTATAATCATGAATCTTATGAAGTACTTTATATCTCATTTTGTCACCTAAAGTATTTCTAAATTTATGTCCTCCAGCCATTTCATCAAATCCATCTATATGACATGAAGCTTGTACTCTTCTTCTTTCTCCAACATTTGCATTTTCATTGTATACAATATCTTTAGTTGTAAAACATGTACACGTACTACAAGCTAATGTACAGCTTCCACAACCTATACATCTCTTGTTATATTCTTCCCACATTGGATGTCTCTTTAGTTTTTCAATAACTTCTTTATCTTTTATTTCTGGTAATTTTACTTTTGCTTTATTTTCTTTTATAAACTCAAGTATAAATTCTTCTTCTTTTTTATCTTTAAAGTAATCTTTAAATTCTTCATCATTTACATTAAATAAAATAGCATCTTCTAAAAATCTAACTGCTAAGCTATAATTATCTGTTTTATTACTTCCCATAGTTGTACAGAAACATGTATCCCATCCTTCAATACATTCCATACATACGAATCTAACTTTATCTCTTACTCTCTTATAAAACACATCTTCGAAATTGCCATTTTCAAGATATATTTTATCTTGTCTTTCTTGAGCATTAATATCACAAGGTCTTGCAAATATTAATATTTTTTTATTATGTGGATTTTTACTTTCTCTAAATTCATCTTCTGTAAAATAGTATAAAGTTTGATTTATTGGTGTTATTACTTCTTTTACAGGATATGTAGACTTTTCCTTATAAACTATCTCTTCTACTGAATTAACTTCTGCGTAACGAATTATATCAGTATCTGAATACCTTCCTTGCTTTTCAAATCTTTTTGGTGCATAAATCTTGTACTCTTTTTTTAATTCTTCAAACAAATCATTAACTTCTTGAAATTCTAACTTGTATCCCATATTTTTCCCTCCGAACTATCTTATTTAATCTAAACACACAATTGTCTTTTTTTTGACAATCTTATACTTTGATAATACTACTGTGATACTTATAATTCCAATCCTTATTTTTTATAATAATAATAAGTAAAAACCTATTATAGAATTTAAAAAAACTATCAAATTCTTCAATCTAAAAATTTGATAGTTTTATATATTCTCTATTTAATTATTTCACTTTCAACTTCCTCAATGCCAATTCTATCTATAACTTCTGCAAATCTTTCCTTTGTCCTTGCGTTTTTTTCATAGTAGCTTATTACTTTTTCTACTACTTCAATTAATTCATTTTCTTTAAATCTTTTTTCCATAGGTATAGCTAATCTAGCTTGTCTTCCAAGTCTACCACCTAAAAATATCTTATATTCTACTTCTAAGTTTGATAAATTTCTAACTGGAAGTATTGATAAATCATTACTTTGAGCCTTTCCATAACTATTTACACATCCAAATACTCCAATTTTAAATTTACCTGGAAGTATTCTTCCAAAGAATCTATCCTCAATTTCAATAGCAAGTTTATTTGTATCTGTCAATCCATGTGTACAAACAGACCCTTTACATGCAATTACAGCTCTAACAGTATCCCCTCCTCCTCCAATTCTAAGTTTCTTTTCTTTTGATTCTTTAATAACATTATCTATATCTTCTTTCTTTATATACGGAATCTCTAAAGTTAATCTACTTGTAAGACTAAGCTCTCCATTTCCGTACTTCTTAGATAAATTTGCTAGTTCTATCATTTCATCAGATTTAAAATATCCAACTTTACTTAAAAACCTTATAGTAAAATACCCATCTTGCTTTTGAGCTATTATTCCTTTTGCTTTAAGTGATTTTTTTTCTTCAGCTGTTAAATTATTACTCATATTAACTTATCCTCCATAATACTATACTTCTTAACTTAATTATACAACCCGAATTAATATAAGTGATATATAGTTTTTTTATATTATTAATAGGTTTTACTTATATTTTTATGCAAATAAATTCCTATATATTATAATAAAATTATTTATAAGCTATCATAAATACAAATAAAGTTAGGTAAATTTAGTTTTTACCTAACTTCATTTAATACTTATATATAAACTATTAATATAGCTCATATATATCTGATAATTCTAATTCAACTTTTTGCATATCTGAGTTAAAAGAATGTATTATTGAAACCTCTTCATTATCTAATTTAACATTAGGTAAAAATATATTAAATGTAGTTCCTTTGTTGACTTCACTCTCTACTAATATATTTCCATTATGTATTTCAACTAATGACTTAACAATACTAAGTCCAATGCCACTTCCTTCAGTATTTCTGTTTAATGATTTATCAACTTGTACAAATCTTTTAAAAATAAGATTTTTCATAGTTTCTGGAATTCCTCTTCCCTCATCTCTTACCTTTATATCTACCCAATCATCATTTGATGTTATATTTACAAAAATAGTTTTATTATCCTCAGTAAATTTTATAGCATTAGAAAGTAAATTTAACATTATTCTTTCTATTTTTTCTGCATCACACTTTATTATTAATTCTTCAACATCTGTATCAAAAATTATATTTATATTTTTTATCTTAGCATATGATAATACAGATAAAGTAACATTTTCAACAAGCTCTACTATATTTAAATTTACAAATTCGCCCTCAACTGATCCAACCTCAAACTTTGTAATATCAATAAGATTATTAACAAGTCTAAGCATTCTATAACAGTTCAATTTTAATACTTTTTTATATTTTATATAGTACTCCTTAAAAGCATTTACATCGCTATTTTCCACTCCATCAAGTAGCTGTAAAGTTGAATATATTATATTTATTGGAGTTCTTAATTCATGTGATAAATTTGCAAAGAATTCATTTTTAGACTTCTCATATGCCTTTATTTCATTATACTTATAGTTTAATTTATCATATTTATTTTTTTGAGTTAAATCCTTAGAAATTATTATATTCTTTACATCTAACTCATTATCTTCACTTATATTTCTACATATAGACTGAAGCTCTATCTCATTATCTCTAGAATCAATTCCTATGCAATTAAACCTTCTATTTACCTCTTTAAATATATTATCTTTATCATATGAATAAACCAATTCACTATAATTTTTATTTATTAAGTCACTATACCTATATTTAAAAGTTCTTATTGCAGCTTTATTTGCATATTCTATAGAACCATCAGCAGATAATCCAATGATAATATCTTGTATATTATCATTTATTGTTCTTAAAAGTTCTTCTTTCTTTCTTAATTCTTCTGTTAATTTATATTCTTTAGTTATATCATTAAAGGATATAAAAAAATATATTTCTTTATTATATGCAATTTGTTTTATATACAATTCCATAACTTTATCTAGTTCTTTTAATATAACATTCCCTTTCCAGAACCCAATATCTGCTATATCTTTATATACATCAGTAAAGTTAAATTCTTCTACATCATCTGCATATTTACAAAATATTTTATTTAATTCTTTATATTGAGCTTCTACCTCACTTTCACTACAATAATTATTTATTATTGCTTTATTTGCATAAGCTACGTTCCACTCACTATCAAATAATAAAATATTATTTGTATAATCAAACTCTGTTATATAATAAAATATATTTAATTCATTTTCTAATCTTTTGTTTCTATTTATTTCTTTTATTATTTCTATAAACAATCCAGATATAATTACTATATTTGATATAATAGTTAAATAATTTAGTGCATAATAATTTTGTTGAATAAAATGTATGCTTGGATATCTAGCAGAATATAAAAAATATACACCTCTTAAAATCAATAAACACATACTTGCAATTACACATGTATATACTATCTCAACTTCTTTTAAACTTTTCTTAACCAACAATATGTTCGATATGATATATCCTATTATTATCATTATTATTATAATAGATATAATAATATTTAAATAATCTAATGTTTCATCACTTATAAGTAGCTTACTTATTTTAATATCTAATATTGAAAATATAATAGTTAATATAGATACTTCTATACTAGTTTTTATTTTATTATCTATAGAAAAAGTTTTCTTTTCACTTATCACTTTAGTTAAAATAAATAATCTAAATGTAGGATTCAATACCTGAATAAAGGAATCATTAATCACATTACTATTTAAATTCATTAATGAACTTATAAATAAATTTAAATATAACAATGATATTAAAAAGAAGTTATCCTTTTTATTACTAAAATAATATATTAGTGAACTTATATATGCCATAATTCCAAGCATTAAATTTAAGTTTACTACTCCATATGGATATATTACTTCCTTATTAATTAAAACCTCTCTTTTATATAATAAATCTTTAGATATAAATATAGATATTATTACACCTACAATAAAAATTATAGTCAAAGTCCCTCTTATAATATTCTTCTCTCTCGATAAATTTCTCTCTCTATTAGCTAAATTCAGCATTTTTCCCCTCCCCACTAAATCAATTATATAATAACATCTTTTTTGGCTAATTTGTATCTTTTTGTAAATTTTTTATTAATTTAACCTTATTCTTTTCAGAGATAACTATCAAGTAAGTAAAAAACAGGATTACTAAGAATCCTGTTTTTTTGATTATTTTTATACTATTTATTTATATCTCTTATTATAGATTTTAAACTTTCAATTTCTTTAGTAAGGGATTCTATATTACCTTTTAAAATATTAATTTCTGTATCATAATTAGTATTTTGTCTTATTCCCCCATGATCAGCTGCATTGTCAGGTGTTGGATTTGCTTCACAAAAAGGATTTCCTACATTTTTATTTTTTCTCTTATAGTATCTTCCCGGTCCATTTTGAAAATATTGTTGCTGAGCACTATATGTTAGAATTACCTGTCCTATTAATTCAAACCAATTTCCTATGGCATTTTGAACGTTAAAAGGCATCTCTCCTGCCATAATTTGTCCCATTATATCACCAATCAGAACAAATAACTGAGGATGTAAATCTTGAAATCCACCTGGTATATCTTCGCATCTTTCGTCTGGATCAAAATTTTCTGCATTATCTCTATTATTGCAGTTATTATATCCAAAATTAAAACCAAACTGTTTCATAAATTCGTTAAATTCATTAAAATCATTCATACCGTTAGATTTCATTTATATCCCCTTAAAAATAGTGCTTCAATTATTATATTATTCTTATGATATAATCTTATTCCTCTAGCATGTTTTTAAATTTGTTAATACTTTCTTTTATATTATCTGAATTTAATATTGCTGTTATAACAGCTACTCCATCTAATAAATCTTTTAATTCATTAGTTATATTATCTGTATTTATTCCTCCAATTCCGTATATAGGAAGATTTATATTATCTTTTATTTCTTTAAGGTCACTTATGCTTAAAACACTTGTATCTTTAGTACTTGTACTATATATAGCCCCGCACCCTAAATAATCTGCTCCATTATCTAAAGCTTTTTTGCTCTCTTCTAGTGTCTTAGTAGATACTCCTATTATTTTATCTGCTCCAAGTAAATTTCTAGCTAAACTGCACTCCATATCATCTTGCCCTACATGTACTCCATCTGCATCAATTGCCATAGCTACATCTACTCTATCATTTACTAAAAATATGGCATTATACCTTTTGCAAAGATTACACAACTTCTCTGCTCTATCACACATTAATTTAGTTGAAATATCTTTATCTCTATATTGGATAAGCTTTACACCTGCTTTTAAAGCTTCTTCTGTTTTTTCTAATAACTCCTCAAAATGTATTCTATAATCTGTCACTAAATATATTTTTTTGTCACTAAAATTCTTCATAAGTTATCTTTCCTCTTTCTATTATATCTTCATCTTTCAAACAAGATATTTTATCTAATGTTTTATGTTTAAATGAAATTATTCCTTCCCCTTCATTATTTTCCATAGCTATTTCCCCAGAAATATTCATTGTAAGAACTGCTTTAGCTACTCCAAATATAGTGTTATCACCTAGGTTTTTACCACATTCTACTGCAAACATTCCACCAAGCATACATCCTGTTCCTGTAACTAATGAAAGCTCTGATACTCCATTATCTATTGTAATTTCTCTTTTTCCATCTGTAATATAATCTACTTTTCCTGTTATAACTATAATGCAATTATTATTTCTTGCATATGTTCTTAAAGTACTTCTCAAGTTGTCTGTAAATTCTCCATCATCTAGTGAGTCTATGCCTATAAAATTACTCTTAACACCTATAAGGCTCTTTATTTCAGTTAAATTTCCTTTAATTAAGCTTACACCAACATCTAGAATATTTCTAACTACCGTCTTTCTAAGCTCTGTAACATGTACACCAACAGGATCCAATACTACAGGAATATTCTTTTCTTTTGCTACTTGTGTTCCTAATACCATACTATTGCCCTTTTCATATCCCATTGTTCCAATATTTATATGCAGGCAGTTTGATATAGCTACCCCTTCTCTTATTTCTTTTAAATCATCAATCATCATTGGCTTACCACCATATGAAAGTATAGTTTGTGCTACATCATTCATAGTAACATTATTAGTTATTGAATCTACAAGTGGGCTTTCTACCACATATCTATTAGCTCTCTTTAAAATCTCTCTTATTTCCATAACACTACTCCCTACTAATATTATTTAATTACCTAAAATATATTTTTAATAAATCCTATTTTTCTATACCTGCTTCTTTATATAACTCATAAAAATGATGTGTTGGCCCAACACCCTTCCCAAGTTCTATTCCATGTTCTATTGCAACTGTTATATATCTCTTAGCCTCTCTTACTGCCTCTTCTATAGTCATACCCTTTGCAATATTTGCAGCTATAGCTGATGATAACGTACATCCTGTACCATGTGTGTTTTTACTATCTATTCTTTCTTGTTTTAAATAAATAAACTTTTCTCCATCATATAAAAGATCTGTTGCATCATCTTCTAAATGTCCACCCTTTACCAAAACGGCCTTAGGTCCAAGATTTTTCAAATTAATTGCAGCTTCCTTCATATCATCTAAAGTTTTTATTTCTACTCCAAGTATTTCTTCTGCTTCTGGAAGATTTGGCGTTATAAGCGTAGCTATAGGGAATAGTTCTTTAATTAGTGTATCCTTAGCATCTTCTGATAAAAGTTTAAATCCACTTTTTGATACCATAACTGGATCAACTACAACTGATGGAAGATTATTTATTTCTCTTAAAGTTTCACCTATTATCCTTATTGATTCTTTTTTTGATACCATTCCAATTTTTATAGCATCTACTCTTATATCATCAAATATTACTTTTATTTGATCTCTTATCATATCTTCATTTATATCTTGAATTCCAAATACACCTTGGGTATTTTGCGCTGTAATTGCTGTAATTACGCTCATTCCAAATACTCCATTTGCCGAAAAAGATTTTAAGTCTGCCTGTATTCCTGCACCTCCTGAACAATCTGATCCTGCAATTGATAATGCTCTATACATGTATATCATCCTTTCAATTAATAATTTTTTTCTACTTGCTTATTTAATCCTTCATCATAGACTCCAAGTACACTTTTAATAGCTGGAACACTTATAAACATATAAGCTATAATAGCTCCCACTATACAACTTGAAGAAAATGGTACTATATATAAAAATAATGATGATTCTTTTCCAAGAATTAATGAAGCAACTGGATAAGCAAGTATAGCTCCCAAAATCCCTGTTCCAATAACTTCTCCAATTACAGCTCCTAAAGAACTTTTAAACTTTTTATAAATAAGCCCTGCGAGTAATGCTCCTATCATACTTCCTGGAAAAGCAAGTAAACTGCCTGTCCCTAAAATATTTCTAAGAAGAGATGCTACAAAAGCATTTCCTACCGCAAATGCTGGCCCAAGAGTTATTCCAGAAATAACGTTTATAAAATGCTGTACTGGTGAGACCTTCGCACCTAAAATAGGTATTGAGAAAGTTCCTAAAATAGTTGCTATTCCTATTAAAAGTCCACTTAAAGCTAGTTTGTAGGTTAGATTACTTTTCCTATTCATAAAATTTCCCCCTTTATACATGATTTTAAGTAATAAAAAAAGAGTATAACCTCATAAGGCTATACTCTATCTATCAATATAAAAATTCATAAACAATGCTATCCCTACGATGGTACTAACCATATCAGGTAATAAGGGTTTAGAAATTAAAATTTCAATCTCAGCTAAAAACTTATAGCTCCCCTAGCTCTATATTCTATTTACTTTTCTATTTTAATTCTATAACAAAAAATTTTTAAAGTCTACACTAACTTAAAACTTAATAAAATTATATATAGTCTACTTTACTTCTTTTCTAATTATCACCGAAAACTTTTTTCTTAAGTTCAAGTCCAGTTTTAGTTATTGCAACTCCACCCATTGCTGTTTCTCTAAGTGATGGTGGTAATTGCTTACCTACTTTATACATAGCTGAAACTGTATCATCAAATGGGATTTTTGATTCAACTCCTGCCATTACTAAATCTGCTGTACAAAGTGCACTTACAGCACCTGCTGCATTTCTTTTAGCACATGGAATTTCAACAAGTCCAGCAACTGGATCACAAACTAATCCTAAAATATTTTTTATAACAATTGCTGCTGCATCTAAGCTCATCTTTGGAGTTCCACCCATCATTTCAACTATTGCCGCTGATCCCATAGCTGCTGCTGATCCACATTCAGCTTGACATCCACCTTCTGCACCTGAAACCGTTGCATTCATTGCAATTATTGTACCAACTGCAGCTGATGCAAAAAGAGCCATAACAAGTTCATCTTCAGTCTTATCAAGCTTTGCTCCTGCTGATAATATAACTGCTGGAAGTATTCCACATGAACCAGCTGTTGGACATGCTACTATTCTTCCCATTGAAGCATTTACTTCCGATGATGATAATGCCATTGCCATTGCCATAACTGTTGTAGTGCCAGTTAAAGTTTCGCCTTTTTTTAGATACTCATTTAGCTTATATCCATCGCCTCCAATAAGACCACTTACTGAATAGACTTCTTTTTCCATTCCTTCTGTAGCTGAATCAATCATAACCTTTAAAGTAGTTCTCATTCTATTTATTACTTCTTCTCTAGTTGATCCTGACTTCTCCATTTCCATTTCTATTGCATATTCACTTAAAGATATTCCTCTTTGACTGCATATTCTTAAAAGATCTTCTCCACTTCTTGCAACCATTATTCTTCACCTTCCTTTACAGGATTTATCATAATTACTCTAGTTATATGTTCAATTGTTTTTAGTTTTTCTATTGTATTACTATCTAGACTATGGTCTAATTCAAATACCATATTAGCTCCTTGGCCTCTTTGTCTTCTAAATACACTCATAAATGCAATATTTATACCTTCATCATAAAGAATACTTGTAACTTTAGATACAACTCCTGGCACATCTCTTTGAGCTATTATAAGCGTTGGATAATCTCCTGTAAACTCAACTTTATTTCCGTTAACTTCAGTTATTTTAATACTTCCTCCGCCTATTGATGATCCAATAACTTCTCTTCTTTCACCACTTTTTGTTATCATATCAAATTTAACTGTATTTGGATGAACATCCCCAAGATCTGTTTCAGCAAAAGCAAATTTTAATCCCTTCTCTTTAGCTATTTCAAGAGAATTTCTAAGTCTTTTATCACTTGGTTCCATTCCAAGAATACCTGCAACTAATGCTCTATCTGTACCATGTCCTTTATATGTTTTTGCAAATGACCCATGTAAGTAAAACGTTACTTTTACAACCTCATCACCTGCCACTGCCCTTGCAACTTTTCCAAGTCTTGCAGCACCAGCTGTATGTGAACTTGAAGGCCCAATCATTATTGGTCCTAAAATATCAAAAACACCTACATTATTCATACTTCTCACCTTATCCTATGCGTAAATTTTATATTTTTTATATTTATAGTTTAATCTATTAATATAGCTTTTATCAATATAAAGAATCACTTTAGAGTATAATATTAATGAATTTAACTATTATTTAATAATTCTCATTTATAAATATCTAAAATAATTAATTTAAGTTAAATTTAGACATGCTTTCAATTTTAATTTAAATCTTATTAATTTATTGTTCACACAATGATGTTATATTTAACTTACTATTAATGTTAATTTAAAAGGAGGAAAACCTATGAATTTATTCTTAATTATAGAATTAGTATTTATTCTTGTATACTCCTTCGCTATGCTTAAAAACTACTTTAAAAGAGTAGCTTTAAAGAAAGAAGGACCCTTTGTAATAATAAAAAATTATAATCTATCATCTACAATAACATTAATAATTTTACTTATTATAGCTTGTGTTTACTTAATCTTTGTAGATCAAGACTCAATTCCTGAAAAAATATTATCTAGTATAATAATTTTAATTTTGATACTAAATACTATTATTAATACTGAAATATTGCTTACACATAGCTCACTTTATTACATGTACTATAATGTGAACTATAAAGAAATAAACTCTGTTATATTTAAAAAGAAATCTGAAAATAGGTATTTATTAAAATTAAAATTCGAAAAGACAACTTTTAATTTTTCAATTAATAAATTGTCTGCTGATGACTTCTATGAAATATTGAAAAGTAGAAAAATAAAAGTTATAAGAGAATAATAAAAATACCTCGCATTAATTATGCGAGGTATTTTTATTTAAACTTTATTCCTGTATCTACTGTCTTTGGCTCAAAAAGACTCTTATAAAAGTTATCAAATCCATCGTCCTTAATTTCTATATTTGACTCATCATTTACATAGAATTTATTCATAGTTGATGTTATTAAATCAAATTTTTTAATGTTACCTTCTTCTAGAAGGACATTATACAGGTATGCTAAATGATTTTGAAGATATTCTTGCATATCTTTAACCTCTTCATCGGTTAATTTCCCATCTTCATACAGCTTCTTAACTGGACCATTTCTAAATATGAAATATGCTGATGCCTTTGTTATATCTTTTAAATAATCTTTAATTTCCTTGTTTTTCACAGTAACACCTCATTTATTTGTCTAGATTACATAATAATTTAACTACATTTATCATAAATGTACAAGTTTTTTGGATATTTAGAAGTTATTTCTTTTATTAATATTTAACACTTTATTCACACCATTATCTTTTTTTAGCTATAAAATTTAAAGTATATAAATTTTTAAGGAGGACTCTTATGAAATTTTTTTCTATAGCACTTAATATAGTTATTGTTTTAACTCTAGTATTTTTAGTTGGTAAAGCAATTTATATTGAACACATATCTAGCAAAACATCTACAAAAACAAGATTTATTATCTTTTCAGGTGTAGCTTTAATAAACATAGGTTTAATTATTATCCCTCTTGCATACATAGCAGCAAACGGTATTAATCTATTTTCATTTAAATACATATTTATACTTTTTATATTAATATTATTTGTATTCCAAACTTTCCAAGCCTCAAGGTTAGTTTTATTTAATCATGGCTTACTTTGTATGGGGCAATATATTGACTATAAAAAGATAACTAAATTAAGTATTGGTAAAAAGCGTCATTCATCAATTGTTCTAATTGGAACTGGTAATGATTCTCTAACTTTTAGAATTGGTAATAAAAAGATGGATGCTTTAGCTAAGCTTTTAAGAGAAAATCGTGTTAAAGTAAAAATATATGAATAAAATTTTTAATAAAGATATCTTCTTAGATATCTTTATTTTTTACTTCATATTTTGTTTAATTGTTTACATACTCTCAACATTTTGACTTTAAAAATTTGTTATTATGTAATTATCCTAATAAGAAGGAGGAATTTTAATGAATTATACGATACTAATAGAAATCCTATTATGTATAGCTGTAGCTTTCTTTATGGCAAGAAGTTTTACTATTGAAAGAAATCATAAAAAAAAGGGACCATTTATAACAATTAGAGTATTTTCTTATATTGCAATATTTAATGTGCTAATTGTAATATTTATAATAATAACCTCATTTACATCCCTTATAAAAGGTGGTGTAACATCTCTCTTTGATCCTGTGAATTTACTTATATTACTACTTGTATTATTTGTTATTTATCAAGTAGTTCTTTCTTTAAAAGTTACATTCTGCCAAGATGGTATATGCTATTTAGGCGAATTTTTTAGTTATACTAAGATTAAAAGCGTTCAAACTGCAAAGAATAAAAATAAATTCAGTATAGTTATTTATACGAATAGAAAAACACTTACTTTTAAGGTGAGTAAAAACAATAAAATTCTTATTGAAGAAACTTTTAATAAATATAAAATTAAAGTTTCAAACGTAGCATAGTTTATACCCATTCTATAACTAAATAAAATAAAAAAAAACTCCTTAGATTTTCATTCTAAGGAGCTTTTTTATTTAATAATTTCTAATATTTATAGAAGCAACTTCCACCAATAAATTCACGTAATATTGAGTTTTCTGGTACCTTATCCATAGGAATTTCTTTAAAGAAATTAAGTAATGATATAAGCCTTTGCGCTTCATTGAATACTGAACTTTCTTTACTAATTTTCTTTAATTCATTTAATGCATATGGTTTTAAAACACATAATTCATATACTAAAGTTGAATTGAACATATCATTTGCTTCTTCTTGGTATACAAATATATTCTTCTTTTCTCCTCTTTTAATTGAAGGCCACATCTTTAATGTTTCCTCTCCACCATATCCCCTTGATAAGAAATCTCTAACTATTCTCCTTATCTTTCTAACATCTGTTGTTGGTATTCTATTATGATTATCAAGATTTAATTGAGTTAAAGCTGATATATAAATTTTGTGCTTATATTCATCTGATATTGATTTAGTAAGTATTGGATTTAAAGCATGAATACCTTCTAATATCAGTACTCCATTTTGAGGAAGTTTAACTTTATGTCCAAGCCATTCTCTCTTCCCTTTCATGAAATTATAAGTTGGTATTTCAACTTCTTCACCATCTAATAATCTTTCTAGCTGTTCATTTAAAGTCTTTAAGTCCAGTGAATATATTGATTCAAAATCATACTCACCATTTTCATCTCTAGGACTGAGTTCTCTATCTATAAAATAATCATCTAAACTAAGAGGTACTGGTACAAACCCATTTACTCTTAGTTGAATACTTAATCTATTTGCAAAGGTAGTTTTACCTGATGAAGATGGTCCTGCAATCAATACCATCTTAACCCCATTTTTTTCTGATATTTTATCTGCAATATATGCAATTTTTTTTTCATGAAGAGCTTCCGATACAAGTATTAAATCTTTAAGATCATTATTTACAATCTTATTATTTAAACTACCAACATCTCCAACACCTATTATATTAAGCCATCTTTCTGTTTCATAAAAAATGTTTGATAATCTTTTTTGTTCTTTATATGGTGGAAGGTTATTTAAATCTTCTGGCATCGGACTTCTAAGTATAAATCCTGGCTCATAAAAAATTAAATCAAAAGCTTTTATAACTCCTGTTGAATATGCCATTTTCCCATAGAAGTAGTCATATCTTCCTTCTAATTCATAAAGCTTTACAGTATCAAAATCCATATACTCTAAAAGCATTACTTTATCTTCCATTCCATAGTCTTTAAATATACTTATAGCCTTATTCCTTGAAACCTCTATTTTTTTTATAGGTTCATCTTTTCTTATAATTTCTTTCATTCTTTCTTTTATTTTTATAACATCATCTTCATTTAAAACTTTTTCTTTATGGATTTCTCCAAAAAGTCCCTTACTTATTGAATGTTCTATAGTTATCTTTGAATCTTTAAATATATCAAGAGCTGCCTTAATAAAAATAAATTGAAGTGTCCTTGTATATATATTCATCCCCTCTTCAGTATTAAATAGAATCTTTTCTAAAAGTCCACTTTCCTTTATTTCTTGGGAAAGCTCATAATATTCATTATTTAATTTGCAAAGTGCAATATTCTTTACATCTTCTCCATAGTATTTATCCATTAATTCCTTGAATTTAGTTCCTTTTGCTACACTTTCCTGTCTTCCATCTTCAAGAGTTATATTAAAGTTAGTCATTTTATTGCCTCCTCTAAATTCTTATATATCTATATTAATACCATTATATTACTTTCTATTCCTCCTGGAAACTTTTAAGATAGAAACTTTTTATCAATTTATTCTGAATATTAAATAACAAATCTACAAATATTATTTTAAGAGGTGTTATTTATGTTTATTGTTTTTATAAGAACTGCAATTTTATATGCTCTTGTTGTCTTAGTAATGAGACTTATGGGAAAACGTCAAATTGGAGAGCTTCAACCCTATGAATTTGTAATAACTATTATGATTTCAGATTTAGCTTCACTTCCAATGCAAGATACTAGATTACCATTACTTTTAGGGGTAGTTCCTATACTTACCTTACTTTTACTTAAAATTTTTCTATCACAGCTTCAACTAAAAAGCCAATTTACTAGAAAAATTATAGAGGGTGAGCCATCTATATTAATTTATAAAAGTAGAATAAATTATAAAGCTTTAAAGGGTCAACAAATAAATATAGATGAACTAATGGAAGAAATTAGGCTCCTAGGATATTTTGATTTAGAAGAAATACAATATGCAATACTTGAAACAAATGGTCATATTTCTGTATTACCTAATTCATCCTCTGGATCTTCTGGTGGTGGTTCTTCAACATCATCAGGTAATTCAAACTCCAGTGGTAGCTCTCCTAATAGTAGTACTAGTCAAAGTGGCTCTCAATCAAGTAATCCAAAGCTTGGAGCTAGTTCTAATAATTCAAATAATAATAGCTCTAGTAGCAATAGCTCTAATAAAAAGAAAAAATCTAAATCAAAAAATAATTCAAATACTAATTCAAGTAATAGCTCAAATAGTAATTCTGGTAATAGTTCAAATAATAATTCAAGTGGAAATACTAGCACTAATTCTAATCAGCCACTTTTGCTTCCAAGAATATTAATTTCTGATGGAAAAATAAATAAAAATTCTTTAACTAGAATAGGTGAAGATAAAGCGTGGATTGAAAATAAATTAAAAGAATATGGAATAGACAGTATAAAAAAAGTACTAATTGCTTTGTATGATACCCAAGGTAACTTTAAATACCAACTTTTTGATAAATATGAGAAGGAGAGCAAAAAATGAAAAATGTAATAATTTCTCTTATTTTATTTTTGGCAGTAATGGGATTCATGCTATTTGCTAATTCGAAACTAATACAACTCTGCAATGATATATCAACAGAAAGCTCTCAAATTGAAGAACTTTTAAACGCTAAAAAATGGGATGAATCTTATGCTGCAAGTGTTAAACTTCTTAATAAATTAGAAGAAGATGGAACAGTATCTTCTGTATACATAAATCATACAGAAGTAGATGCTCTTATAGATAATACAGTTAAATTAACTGTACTTGTAAAATGTAAAGATGAAAGCGAATCACTTTCTACGCTCCATGTAATTAAATACAATGCAGAAAGAATTAAAGAACTTCAGTACCCATCACTAAAAAATATTTTTTAAAAAAGGTTCTATCTATATAGATAGAACCTTTTAAATTATATTCTTTGTCTCTCAGTAAATGATAGACATTGTGCATGACCATCATTACTTAAACTTTCTACTGCTATATCAACATAGCTTGATACACATCTTTGCTCTTCATTGTGTATACAATTTATAACATCACACCCTATTGCCATATTAGGATTTGGTTGCCCAGCACTTCCACATCCTATCCCACTTTGCATTGATAGCTCCTTTTCATCAAAATTATCACATACTGTTTCATCTGATGACCTTGATTCTCCACCACCAACATGTATTGAATGGTTACAACACTTGTTATCTTGGTTATGTACACATTCTATAACTCCACATCTTAATGTAGCCATTAAAATCACTCCTCTTTTATTTTAAATTTATAGCCTTTATTAGTATTTGTATTTTTTAAAATTTAATTCTGATTTCCGCTCTATCTCGTATGCATAAAATTCAGTGTTTTATGCATATTTTCTGTTTATTTATTTATATTTTAAATTTTTATACAAAAATAGTTGCATAATTATACTTTTGCGAATATAATATTTATTAAATTACAACTTAAGGTAATACAAAAAGGGGGCACTTATTATGAAAAAATATAACAAGGTGGTTTTAGCATATTCAGGAGGACTTGATACTTCTATTATTATTCCATGGCTTAAAGAAACTTATGGATGCACAGAAGTTATCGCAGTTGTGGGAAATGTTGGCCAAAAAGATGAGCTTTGTGGCTTAGAAGAAAAAGCTATAAATACTGGGGCTTCAAAAATTTATATTGAAGATTTAAGAAAAGAGTTTGTAAATGACTATATCTTCCCTACTATTCAAGCTGGGGCAATTTATGAAGGGAAATACTTACTTGGGACGTCATTTGCAAGACCTATAATTGGAAAAAGAATAGTTGAAATAGCAAAAAAAGAAGGGGCTGATGCTATTTGTCATGGTTGTACTGGTAAAGGGAATGATCAAGTTAGATTTGAACTTGCAATAAAAGCTTTTGCACCTGATATGCCAGTTATCGCACCTTGGAGAATATGGGATATAAAATCTCGTGAAGAAGAAATTAAATATGCACTTGATAAAGAAATTCCAATAAATATAACCTATGAAACTAATTACAGTAAAGATAAAAACATTTGGCATCTAAGTCACGAGGGTTTAGACCTTGAAGATCCATCAAATGAACCGGACTACAAAAAAATACTTGAACTTTCAAAAACATTAGAAGATGCACCTGATAAGGCAACTTATATAACTCTAAGCTTTGAAAAAGGTATACCAATTGCACTTGATGGTCAACATTTAAATGGAGTTGAAATAATTGAAGCTTTGAATAAAGTTGGTGGAGAAAATGCAATTGGAATAATTGATATGGTTGAAAATCGTTTAGTTGGTATGAAATCAAGAGGTGTATATGAAACACCTGGTGGAACAATCTTAAACTATTCTCATAAAGAACTTGAATCTATTTGTTTAGATAAAGAAACTTCACATTATAAAGAAATGATTGCATTAAAGTTTGCTGATATAGTTTATAATGGGCAATGGTATACACCTCTTAGAGAATCACTTTCAGCTTTTGTTTTAAAAACTCAAGAAAATGTAACTGGCGATGTAAAACTTAAATTATACAAGGGAAATATAGTTAATGCTGGTCTTTCATCACCTTACTCTCTTTATAGTGAAGAGTTTGCAACTTTTGAAGAAGATGATGTTTATAACCAAAATGATTCAGAAGGATTTATAAATCTTTTTGGATTACCTATAACTGTTAAAGCTAAACTTGATCAAAATTTAAAGAATAACTAAGGAGATGATTTAAATGAAACTTTGGGGCGGAAGATTTAAAGAAGGAACAAATACACTAGTAAATGATTTTAATTCATCCATAAGAATAGATGAAAGAATGTATAAAGAAGATATCTTAGGAAGTATAGCACATGTGAAAATGCTAAAAAAGCAAGGTATAATTCCTGAGGATTCTTGTAATAAAATTGAGGCTGGATTAAATGACCTTTTAAAAAGACTAGAAAATGATGTTATAGATATAGATGAAACTTCTGAAGATATCCATAGTTTCATTGAAGGCTTACTAACTTACTATATTGGACCTTGTGGTAAGATGCTTCATACTGGAAGAAGTAGAAATGATCAAGTAACTCTTGATTTAAAACTTTATTTAAAGGGGTATGTTCCCCTTCTTATAAAAGATATTATTGAACTTTTAAAAGTAATTTACAATAAAGCATCAGAAAATATAGATACTATAATGCCTGGATACACTCATATGCAAAAAGCTCAGCCAATTACTTTCTCCCATCACATTTTGGCTTATGGAGAGATGTTTAAGCGTGATGTATCTAGAATAAATGATTATCTAGTAAGATTAGATGAAATGCCTTTAGGAAGTGGAGCTTTAGCTACCTCCACTTATCCTATTGATAGAGAGTTTGTTGCTAAAGAACTTGGATTTTCAAAAATAACATTAAATAGTCTAGACTCTGTATCAGATAGAGATTATGTTATAGAATTGCTTTCTACTCTATCAATTATAATGATGCATCTTTCTAGATTCTCAGAGGAAGTTATTCTTTGGTGTACAAATGAATTTAACTTTGTAGAACTATCTGATGAGTATAGTACAGGTAGTAGTATAATGCCTCAAAAGAAAAATCCTGATGTTGCAGAACTTGTTCGTGGAAAAACCGGAAGAGTTTATGGGGATTTAGTTACTCTACTTGCATTAATGAAAGGCCTTCCTCTAGCATACAATAAAGATATGCAAGAAGATAAGGAAGCTTTATTTGATGCATTAGATACAGTAAAACTTTCACTTAAGACATTTACAGGAATGATAGATACTATGAAAATAAATAAAGAAGTTATGAAAGAAGGTGCTTCTAAAGGCTTTACTAACGCAACTGATCTTGCAGATTATCTTGTAAAGAAGGGTATGCCATTTAGAGAAGCTCATGGAATAGTTGGCGAAACTGTTCTTTATTGTATTAAAGAACATAAAGGTATATCAGACTTAACTCTTTCTGAGCTAAAAAACTTCTCTCCTATCTTTGAAACAGATGTATATGAAACAATTGATCTTTTAACTTGTGTTAGCGGAAGAAAGGTTCTTGGTGGACCTGCAAAAGAATCTATAGAGCTTCAACTTAAATACCTTGGAAGCTTTATTAAAGAAAATGAGCTTAACTATTAGTGTGTGTCTCTTTGATTATTAATCTTTAATACCCATACTAATCTAAGTGCTTACAAATATAAATCATATAAATCAATCTAGAGGTGCTTATATTTTCTCTAAATAAATATATAAAAAATAGGTATTTAATCAATGTGATAATTATAATATTACTTACTTTTGATTAAATACCTTTTTATTTCAATGTTTTTATTATTTATTATTTTTCTATATAGTTTTTAACATGCTTAATTACCATGTTTATACTTCCATCACCATTTCTAACTATTTCAAATTTACTTGAATCATTATAAACTTCTTCATCTATGTAAAGATCTATTTCCTTATCTATCTTAAGTCTAACTCTCTTAAGCTTCTTTTCTACCCATGTCTTATCAACTTCTACTTCCTCAACACTTTGCTCTTTGACAAAGTTTGAAAAGTTATTCTTTATATTCCCTTCATGTTTAAATAACTCTTCTGAAAGCTCATCCACATTTATTATTTCTTCTTCTTTAAGTTTTGCTTTTACAGTTGAACGAATCTTTTCTGCTTGGTCTGCATCCTCAGCAAAATTTTCTCTAGTCCATGCCTCTGTTGCTTTTAAGAAATTCTTTGTCATATCTCTCTCATTAGTTACTATAGTACATCCTAAGAAATTATTTATAAAATAATTAGCCCCATACTCATCTTCATTTTTGCTCTTCTTTTGCTTATCTAAAACCATAAGATTATATCTATCTTCTTCTCTTAGAGGTTTAATAAAAGCAGCTTTTTGAATCTTTTGTCCACTACCTGGAAGTCCTGCAGCTTGTGGAACGATTCCTATACCTATTTTATCATCTACAAAGTTAACTTGATGAGTAAAATTCTTTATGTAATCCATCTTTAAAATAGCGATCATTGGTCCTTGATCTGTTACTATTGATGCCACTATAAGATCACAAGAAGGTATATTAACATTACCATTCATTATAGCAAACATTTGTCTTGCAAGTTCCTTTGAAAGTCCTATTAAATCACTATCTATACCATTTAAGTAATCTTGAGTTACTTCTTTTACTATACTTCTTCCTTCATTAAACTTCGCATATTTAAGTTCCTCATCCTTAAAACATTTCTCTATATGTTTAAATACAAATTTATATATATCTTCATTTAAATCTAATGAGTATTCATTAAGTACTGGCTCTCCCCCATTGCTATCTAATATATGTATTACAGCTTCATTTATATTAATATCACTTATGTATTCCATCCTACAACTACCTCCACCAAATTATCAACATTTTATATTGTAACATAAAAAATATAGTTTTTATAAAAAGATTATTGATCAAAAATAAGAAAAAGTAGTAATAACTCCAAGTCTATTACTACTTTAAATTAATAATCCTTAATTGTATTCTAGTTTAACACCTAATTATATTTTAATAACTAAGTTTAACTATTGAAATACTTCATTATATAAAATTCACCATAACCTATGTAAGTTTTATTATTAATCATCTCTATAACCTCAAAGCCTTGAGACTTATAACAATTAATAGCCCTATCATTCCAGGTTCTAACTTCTAATTTAATATCTTTTCCTTTAAATCTTTTTTTACTTTCTTCTATTGCCATCTTAGTAATTATCTTTCCAATACCTTTACCACACATCCTTGGGTTTAAACCTATCCCAAAGAAAACTTCATCACCTTCATCTAATAGATTAGTAAACCCTACTAATTGCTCATCTTCATCTAAATAACCTCTAAAACTATTTCTTTTTATATCATCACACAAGGAACATCCACTTTTAACTAACTCATCCCATGTTGATAAATTATAAATTTCATATATCCCTTCATATTTCCAATTTACTATTTCTTTTGCTTGCTCTTTGGTTAATACATTACTTATTAGCTTCAAAATTATCATACCTTCTTTCATGAGAAAGCTCTCTATTAAATATTTTAATAATATTATATGCTTAATTTCCTTGGAATAGTTTAATTAACATACCCATTAAATTCATTAAATAAAAAATACACCTCCAAATGTTAGTTATTTTCATCTAACATTCGTGGTGTATTTTAATCTTATCTCTTTTTTATTACTGAGAAATAGCTCCTGCTATATTTACTGCATGGTCTCCGATTCTTTCTAGATTGCTTATAACATCTAAGAATATTACACTTGCATAAGCGGTTGTCTTTCCATTATTAAGTCTCTTTATATGACTACTTCTTAATTCTTTTTCCATAGCATCAATACCATCTTCTAAATTACTAAGAGAATTTACATTCTTAAAGTCTTTTTCTTCATAAGTATTTATAGCCATTTCCATTGATTCTAGAGTATTATTATACATAACTTGAAGATCATGTATATCTTCACTATCATATTTCACTTTTTCATATATCTTTTCTCTTGCAAGATCTGATATATTCTTAGCATGATCTCCTATTCTCTCTATATCATTTATTACATTAAAGGCTGATGTAACATCATTTGTTATATCATCTGATAATTCTAATTGAGATAACTTAACTAAATAATCTGCAATTTCTCTCTCTAATGTATTTATAAGTGTCTCATTTTTTATAACTTGTTCTGCTAACTCTTCATTACCTTCACTAAAACATCTCATAGCAAGCTCAAAGTTTTCTTTAGCTTTATTTGCCATTCTAATTGTTTCTTTTTGAACTTGTATTGTAGCTATAACAGGATTTTCAAGTAGATTATCATCTAAGTATAATGCACCATTCTTTTCAACTTTAATATCACCTGGAAGTATCTTATTTGCTATAAATACCAATACATTTGCAAATGGTAATAAAATTAAAGTTACTATAACATTAAATATTGTATGTGCATTTGCAATTTGTCTAACTACTTCATTTGGACTTATTACTTGAACTGCCTCTATAAGCCATCCTATAAATGGCATAAATATAATTGTTCCTATAATATTAAATAATAAATGTATTATTGCTGCTTTTTTTGCTGTTCTATTAGCATTAACTGCTGCAAGTAATGCTGTTACACAAGTTCCTATATTACATCCTAAAATTATTGGAATTGCAACATAAAGATTTATTTTACCAGTTGTTGCAAGAGCAATTAATATCCCAGTTGTTGCTGATGAACTTTGTACTATAGCTGTCATAACTAATCCTGTTAAAAGTCCTAAGAACATATTGTTTCCAACTAAAAATACAAATTCTTTAAACATTTCTGATTCAGCAATTGGCTTCATAGCATCTGACATTAATCCCATTCCTAAGAATAATAAACCAAATCCTAATAAAATATTTGCAATATCTCTCTTTTTTTTGCTCTTAGCTATAAGAGAAATAAATACTCCTATTCCAATTACAAAAGGTGCTATTCCTTCTAAATCAAATGATACCATTTGAGCTGTTATAGTTGTACCAACATTTGCTCCCATGATTACACCAGTTGCCTGAATTAAATTCATAATTCCTGCATTAACAAAACTAACAACCATTACTGTCGTTGCACTGGAACTTTGAATTATCGCTGTAACTAAAGCACCCACTGCAACACCTATTATTCTATTGCTAGTTACTCTTTCAACTACGCTCTTTAGCTTATCTCCAGCTGCATTTTCAAGACCGTCTCCCATTAACTTCATTCCATATAGAAATAAACCTAATCCACCTATAAGACCTGAAATTATCCCTAATATCTCCAATTCATTATTCCTCCAAACCTCTTCTTTTGTTTACAACTTAATTTTATCTATTATTCTATGTAAAGTTAATAGTAGTTCTATTTTATTAATCATTTATTTACATTAGTCTTTTTTTCTTAACTTTATAATACTTAGTTATTTGTGTTAGTTTTAATTTATATTCATTTGATGTACTATTAAAGAAAAGTATTTATTTTAGGAGGAAAAACCTTATGGGAAAAGAGTTAGAAACAAGAGTTATAAATATAAATGTAGATGATATGAGAGCAAAACTAAAAGCTCTAGATGCTAAGATGGTAAAGTCTGAAAATCAAGTAAATGATATATATGACTTTGATGATGGTAGACTTTTAAAAGCTAAAGGATATGCAAGAATTAGAACAGTTAATGATCTATTAAATTCTAAAGAAGTAATCTTTATGACAACAAAAAAAATGCTATCTCAAGGCAAGTTTAAAGAAATGGAAGAAAATGAAGTTATAGTAGATAATAAAACTATGGCTGAAGGAATATATAAAGCTCTAGGTCTTAAACTTCGTCAATCAATAAAAAAATATAGAGAAAGTTACAAGGTTTTAGATGGCTTAGTTGAAATAGATATAAATGATAAGGAATTCTGCCCTTTTCCTTATATTGAAATTGAAACTTCATCAGTTGAATCTTTAGAAAAAATATTAGACCTAATAGGATATACTATGGAAGATACAACATCTAAAACTATATATGATCTTATTGATGAATATAATAAAAAATAAATATTCTGAGTAAATATAAGGGTGTGTACATAGTACACACCCTTTATTCAAATCCTTAAATTTTTTCTTCTTTTAGCATATTATTTAAATCATCAAGCATTAAGTTAGCTGCCTTTATACCACCTGCTGTATTCCATATAGTATCATCTACCTTAAATGCCTTGTTATTCTTAACTGCATTTAATGATTTAAATAACGGATCATTCATCCATTCCTTTTCTCTTTGAAGACCTTTTCCATCACCTAATTCATAAGTAAAATAGAAAATTACATCTCCATCAGCTTCCTTTAATCTTTCCTTACCAATTTCATTAACAAATTCAGTTCCCTGTTGAGCTGCTGGTCTCTTAAACCCTATTTCTTTTAAAATAGTTCCTGCAAATGTATTTCCAAGATATATTCTAGTTTTTCCTGGCATAAATCTAACAAGAGATATTTCAGTATCTAATTTATCTTTATAATTTTCTCTTATAGCAGTAACTTTATTTTCATATTCTTGTATAGCTTTATCACCTTCTGATTGCTTATTTAAAACCTTAGCATAGAATTGGAAATTATCCTTCCATGCTCCTCTTATTGTATCTGAAAAAGCAGTTGGTGCTATTGCTTTTAATTGATCGTATATTTTCTCATCTCTCATTTTATTCCCAATTATTAAATCAGGCTTTAATGCAGCTATTGCTTCTATATTTGGTGCCTTTTCTTTTCCTACAGGTTTAACATCTTTAAGCTCATCTTTAGTGTATTCATACCACTCACCCATAACACCCGTTACGGCCCCAACTGGTTTAACCCCAAGTGAAAGAAGTGCTTCTACACCTTCATTAGTTAATACAACTACTCTTTTAGGATTCTCTGGAATCTCTACAGTACCCATCGCATCCTGTATAGATATAGTTTTACCCGTTGCTTTATCCTCTGTCTTACTTCCACATCCTACAAATAGACTTGTAGCCAATATGCTTGATAAAAGGATAGACAATACTTTTTTCGTCATATAAAATGAACCCCCTAATTAATTATTTATTTTTTGTCGAATTTTGTAGATTTATCGACACGATTATGATACCATAATCGATATGGATTATCAATATTATTTGATAATTAATTTCACTTAAAACGGAGGAAATTATATGATAAACATTCTAAAAAGCAATAGAAATAAATTTATATTACTTTTATTGTTAATAATTTTAATTTTCATATTATGTTATTTAAGTATTACTAAAGGTTTTATAAAGACATCTTTCCATACAGTTATAGAGTCTTATAAAAATTTTAATAATTCTCAAGAACATATAATAATAAGAACTTCTAGAATTCCAAGAACTCTAAATGCTCTTTTAGTAGGGGGAGCCCTTGGAGTATCTGGTCTACTAACTCAAGGATTAACAAGAAATAAATTAGCATCTCCAAGTATATTAGGTATAAATTCTGGAGCAGTATTTACTATAGTTATAGCAATGACCTACCTTCCACAAGTATCTACTTTCGGTCTGGTTTGGATAGCTTTCTTTGGAGCACTTGCAGCTGCTGCATTAGTGTATATTTTATCTGGTGGTCTTTCCGGAGATGTAAGACCTATGGATTTAACATTAGGCGGAACCGCTCTTGCTGCGTTACTATTTTCTTTAACTCAAGGTATTTTATATAAAAATGATACTGCTCTAGAAGAAGTTATATATTGGATGACAGGCTCAGTTGAAGGAAAGAAACTAGAATTAATTCTTGAATTTGCTCCAATAATCCTTATATTAATAATATTTGCGTTATTTATTGGAAAAAAACTTAATGTATTCTCATTAGGTGAAGAAATGGCAAGATCTTTAGGAATGAAAACATTATATTTAAAGATACTTATAATATCTATAGTTGCAATTTTATCTGGAGTATCTGTAGCTCTTGCAGGACCTATAGCATTTATTGGTCTAGTAACACCGCACATAGTACATAAATTTATTGGGACAGACTATAGATGGCTTATTCCATTTTCATTATTAGTAGGTTCATCAATATTATTACTTGCAGACATACTATCAAGATTCATAATTTATCCAAAGGAAGTTCCAGTTGGTTCTTTAACTGCACTTATAGGTGGACCATTCTTCATATATATTGCTAAAAGGAGGACTACTTAATGGTTAATATAAATAAAAAAACTATAAAATTAATTGGAGTTTTATTAGCTATTACACTATTAATAGCAACTATATCTTTAGCTATGGGTGAAGTAATAGTAAATCCTTTAGATATTATTAAAAGTATACTAGGCTTAGATACAGGATTTTCTTCTATCTTAATATTGAATGTAAGGTTACCAAGAGTTATTGTTGCCTTCTTTGTTGGTGCTTCACTGGCATTATCAGGAGCTATACTTCAAGGAGTAGTAAAAAATCCTCTAGCTTCCCCTAATATATTAGGAATAGTTAACGGAGGAGCTGTTGGAGCTCTAGTATTTTTAACAATTTTTACGGATCCTACAAACAACTCACTAACTACATCAATATTGTATATGCCTATATTCACTTTTGTATTTTCATTCTTAGCTTTAATACTTATTTTCTTTATTTACGGAAAATCTTCTTCAACTAATAAGCTAATAATAATAGGAATAGGGATATCTGCTATCTTTAAAGCAATTACTAATATTCTTGTAATAAATGGTCCTGTAGTATTTATGAAAGAAGCTACAACTTGGATAACAGGAAGCATATATGGAGCTAATTGGACTCATGCTATATTAATAACAGTAATATTTATTGTTTTTACTATACTGTCTGTAATTTTTATAAAAGATTTAAATCTTCATCAATTAGAAGATGAAGTTATAACAGTACTTGGCAATAATGTACATAAAAGCAGGCTAATCCTTTTAAGTATTTCAGCAGGTTTAACTGCTGGTGCAGTAACTATTGGCGGTGGTATTTCATTTGTAGGATTAATTGCACCTCATATAGCTAGAAAATTAGTAAATTCAAAATTTGAAAACCTAGTTCCACTTTCTATATTTATAGGTGGAATTATAACATTGCTAGCCGATTTTGTATCTAAATGGTTATTCTATCCACAAGACTTACCTATAGGAATATTTACAGCCGCAATCGGTGCCCCTTACTTTATATATCTTTTAGTTAAAAATAGAAAGCAAATAAAAAGGAGATAATTATGATAAAAGCAAATAACTTAAAATTATGCTATGATGAAAAAATCATATTAGATGATATTAATTTAGATATAGAGAAAGGAAAAATTACAGCTTTAATTGGTTCTAATGGTTGTGGTAAATCTACCTTAATAAAAGCTATAGCAAGGATACTTTCTCCTAAAAGTGGTACCGTCTTAATGGAAGATAAAGATCTTCTTAAAATGCAATCAAAAGAAGTATCAAAGCTATTAGCAATGCTTCCTCAAAGCAGTACTGCTCCAGATGACTTAACTATCTATGATTTAGTTAAACAAGGAAGATACCCATATCATACCCTACTATCCTTTTGGAGTAAAAAAGATGAATCTATAGTTTTAAACTCAATCGAAAAGATGGGACTTATAGATGATAAGGATAAAACTTTAGGAAATCTTTCAGGTGGACAAAGGCAAAGAGCATGGATTGCTCTTGCATTAACTCAAGATACAGAGATTATTCTTTTAGATGAACCTACAAATCATCTAGATATAAAATACCAACTAGAGATTTTAAACATATTAAAAGAATTAAATGAAAAAGAAAATAGAACTATTGTCTTAGTTATACATGATATAAATCATGCATTAAAGTATGCTCATAATATAGTTGCATTAAAAGATGGAGCTATTTTTGCGCAAGGTCCAAAAGAGGACATTATAGATGAAAATCTTATAAAAAATGTCTTTGGAGTAAACTGCAAACTTATCGATTCACCTGTAGATAATTGTAAAATGTGTGTACCTTTCATATAAAATAATTAAACTATACAATAAAAAATGACTGAGCAAAGTCTAACACTAAGTTCAGTCATAATTTCTCTTATACTATATTATATTAAAAACTTAAAGATTTGCTAAATTTTTTGATGGACCAAACATCTCATAATTTATTGCATCTTCTGAAACATCCATACCTCTTAACGTATCATATACATGCTTCATAAATCCTAGAGGCCCACAGAAGTAAAAATCACCATCTTTAGGTAGATTTTCTTCAATCCACTCTTTAGTTGCTACTCCCTCAAAATCATAATCTTTACCTTTTTTATCTGATTCTAATGGGTTTTGATAAAATATTGCAGTTTTAACATTAGTATTATCATTCTTTATGCTATTAATTTCGTCTTTAAAAGTATGTGCAGTTGAATTTAATACTGCTTGCACAAAAATTACATCCCTTTTTTGTTCTACTGCTTTATAAAGCATAGACATCATTGGTGTAACTCCTATACCTCCACTTAATAATACTAAAGGTTTATTACTTTCTTTTAATATAAAATTACCTAATGGATCTGATATTTCAACTGTATCTCCTATTTGAACATTATCATGCATATATCTTGATACTAGTCCATGCTCTTCTCTTTTAATACTTATTCTATAAAAATCTTCTCCCGGTTTCATTGATAAGCTGTATTGTCTAATTGCACTTTTATTCTCTCCATCTTTAATTGGTTTTATTGCAATGAATTGACCTGCTTCATTTTTTTTAAGTTCTTTTCCATCTTCTGATTTTATATAAAATGAAGTTACAACATCATTTTCTTTTACTTTGTTATATATCTTAACTTTATTCATAATATTTAACCATCCTTACTTTTATATTATTGATTAGACTATCTAATCTATCAATAACTCTTTTCTTTTGTTAAATTAATTATAATACTTTATCTCGCAATAATCAATAATAATTATTATTTAATAATTATTAATACTAAAACTTTACTATTATATATATTTGAACAAATTAACATTTCATAAAACATAACTAAATAACATTAATATTATCTAGATTAATTTACTATTCTCTGCTTAAGAAAATTTAATAAAGATAATCTTATTACGCTTAAACTAAATTTTAATACTATATTTATCTAATAAGCTCCCAATCAGTCTCTTCTCTAGGTTCTTTTTTCTTATTTTTATCCCCTCTAAACATCTCATCATACTTAACTACTTCTCTCTTTTTTTCTTCTTTATCTTGTTCCATAAAAGCTTCACTCTCCCTAAAATATTATTCTCTTTTAGTATTTCAATAAATTAATAATATATTTATTACACATAATTATTTATAAATTAATTTAATATATTCTCTATTTTTTAAATTTTTATAAAAAATAAAGAACTCCTTAAGTAGGGTTAAATACCTTAAGGAGTTCTCATTTATATAAAGTTTAAAATCTTATAGGCCTTCTACTTCTAATGCTTTTCTGCTTGATATAACTACAAATGGAATGTAGATTAATACTGACACAGCTAAACATATAAGTGCTACTAATCCACCAGTTAATGATCCTGTTGAAATAACAGCTCCAAGTATTGGTGGAGTTACCCAGTTTGCAACTATACTTACAGCAGGAACAAATCCTATTAAAGTTAATCCATAAGCTATACTTGCTGAAGCAAGTGGTGCTAATATAAATGGTATAAAGTATACTGGGTTAAGTACTAATGGCATACCAAATATTACTGGCTCGTTTATATTAAAGCAAGCAGGTGCAATACCTAATTTTGCAATCATCATCTCTTGTTTGCTTCTTCTACCTACTATAAATATAGCTATTAGAAGTGCTATTGTTGTACCTGATCCCCCCATATTTACATATGAATCTAAGAATTGGCTATTAACAATATTTTGTGGTATTTGTCCATTTTGTAATGCAGTTGTATTAGCTAATGTAAGTGGTAATAATACAGCATTTACAATTGGTGCTATTATATTGGAACCATGTATTCCGAAGAACCATAATAATTGTTGGAATAATATTAATATAAGCATTCCACCAAAGCTTCCAACTAAGCCTTCTAACGGTTTTTGGATTGTTAAGAATAATGATTCAAATACATTATCAATTCCAATTGCAACGAACATCATTCTTAGAGCTCCAGCTATTACTAAAACTATGATTGATGGTAATAACCCAGCAAATGATCTTGATACTGCAGGTGGTACTCCATCTGGCATCTTAATAACCAATTTAGGATTTCCAACAAGTCTTACATATATTTCAGTGGCAACAAGTGCTACTATAATTGCAATAAATAATCCAGTTGAACCTAAGTAATTGCTATTGAATCCTAAATTATCAGCAAGTTGCATAGGTGTTTTTGGATATAGTATAAAGAATGAACCTATTGATATAACTGCTGCTCCAACACCATCTTTATCATACCCTTTAGCTAAGTGATATGCTATTGTAGCAACTATCAATATTGACATTATTGTGAAAGAACCATCGTAGATAACTCCTCCAAAATCTTTCCAGTTAGCTGGTAATACTGAATTCATGAAGTTTTGATAAGCTTCCCATGGTAAATTATTAATTAATACTGCAAATGAACCAGCTATAATTAATGGCATTATTGTAACGAATCCATCACGGATAGCAACTAGGTGTCTTTGTGAACCTATTCTTGCTGCTATAGGCACAAAGTATTTTTCCATCCACTCAAAAAACTTTTTCATATGTAATTCCTCCTATCGTTTCTCGAATTACTATCTTATTTCTAATTTTTATTTTACAGTCTAAGTATTAGATTATGATAACTTTATTTTGAAATAAATTAGTAATTCTTTTGTATCTTATATTTTGTAATTTATTTACGTTTACACTATTTATATATAGCAATTTGCATGCCAAAACTTTTATTCAATTATATTTTCACAAAACGGCTACTTTTCGTGAATTTAACTACCCTTTTTCGACATTATCTTACACACTTTTTAAATATCACTGTGTAAAATTATTACACAGTATTACACTAATACGCTTTTCTGTGTAATACCTCATAAAACGTTTACTGATAAAATAAAAAGATGTTAGAAATATAAATATTTCTAACATCTTTTTTTAATTAACTATTTTCTCTTTCTTTTTATTATTACTGCACCCCCTACTAATGATAATACACCTGCTAATAATATACCACTAGATACCATACCACCTGTTGCTGGTACTTTTCCTGGATTATTGCTATTTCCTGTTCCTTGGTTACCACTTCCACCATTATTGTTTCCACTAGCATTTCCATTATTAGAATTATTATCTCCTGGCTTATCTATATTTGTATTATCATCTTTGTCCTCATCTTTATTATCATCATCTACGTTGTCATCTGAATTTTCTTTTAATTCATTTCTAGCTTTAGTAAGAGATTTTATTGCATTATCAATATCTTCTGATGTTGCAGCATCATTTTTTAATACCTTTTCTGCATTATCTAATGATTTGTTTAAGTTATCTACACTTTCCTTAGTATATTTTGATAAATCCATAGCCTTAATTTCCTTTATTAATTCTTCAAGCTTAGATTTATCTGGTTTGAATCTTAAATCAAGATAAGCTTTCATTAAGTTATCAAAAGCACTATCAACTTCTGCTTGCATAGCATTTTCATCTGCTAATACATTTTTAGCTTCTTTTAAATACTTTTCTAACTTAGTCCATGTTGATTCTATATACTTATCTTTTTCTAAAGCGTCTATTATATCAACTATTCCATGAAGTGCTTCCTTGTCCCCTTGCTTAAATTCTAACATATGAATTGCATTCATTAATCTCTTGAATACACTATCTACATCTTCTGCTGTAGCATCTTCATTTGCATAAACAGCTTTAGCTTCCTTTAATGCCTCTTTAAATTCTTTAACTACAGCTGGAACTACATCATTAAGTGCTCCATCAGCTTCTGCTTTTTCGGCATAATTAATTGCCATTCTTAGTGCAGTTTTATTGACTTCTGTAGCATCTTCTCTTTCTATAGTTAGTGAATATGTCTTATTTTTAAGACCATCTTCTGATTTAATAAGAACATCTATCTTTTCATCTTGTCCTGCTGTATAGATAACTGAAACTGACGCATTATTTGTAACATCTGCTGTTATCTCTGGTAACTTTTCATTATTTTTAAGTTTTAAAGTATAATCCACTCTATCTTCTCTAAAGTCTTTTAAGTCTTCTCCATTAACCTTAATCATATTTGTACTAAAGTCTTGATTTATAACTGCTTTCTTTTCAAATGCTTTTATTTCAGTTACACCAAGTGCCATATTTTCCTTTGCATTCATCTTTATTCTTAATGCAAAAGTTTTAACCATATCAAAATTTAGATAATTAGTATCTGATCCTGATGTTACTTCTGGATTAGAAGTCATATTAGTAACTTTTTTCCAATTATTTTCATCATTTAATGGTGAGTTTTCTTCAGCTAAAACATGAGCCGGATCACCTGGTAAGACTATTGAGTCTCCAGTATAATATTCAACTACAAAATCTTTTGGACTCTTTGTTCCATTATCTTCAAAGAAATCAACTTCTAAGTTATTTATATATTTCATTTCTGGCACACCTGATCCAAATATAACTCCAACCCAATCTGTTGTATTCTTATTTGATCTTTTCCAATTTGACCATCTATTATTTGCAGCATTCGGATTATGCTCTATTACACCATCATTTACTTTTTCAATTCTATCTTGTGATGCTTGATCTATCTTAGTATCATTTGTATATGATGCAACTGCCATTGGAAGATCATAACCATTTCTTCCTAGAGCTATATTATCTCCATTTACAGACTCATTACTTACTCTTATAGATATACTTGCCTTAATATCTGTTCCATTTACTGTTCCTTCTACTTTAAATGTTCCTTCTTTATTTAATAACTCTTTATCATACTCTGCCCAAGTTACATCAACATCAACACTTGTACTATCAGTATAGTATGCTTTAACTGTTCCTGGAAGCTTTGGTGCTACTCCTTTATTTGTAACAATCGATAAGTTTCCTAGTGCTGAAATACCTTTAACTGTAACTTTCGCTACTGGCTTTAACTCTTGTCCTTCAACTGTTCCCTCTACTGTAAATACTCCATATTTATTGTAGTTTTCTTCCTTTATATCATTCCATTTAACTTCTACATCTCTTGAAAGTCCTACATCATAGTTTGCTTTTATCTTACTTGGAAGAACTGGCTTAATCCCTTTATTAGTATCTACATTAACCTTCTCATAAGAAACAACTGTTTTATCCGCAGTATTCTTTCCTATATTAACATTTATTGTATTAGTAGTTTTCTTTACACCTTTATAAGTTACTTCTGCTGAAAGACTTATATCGCCTTCAGTATATGCATATAGCTTATTATCTTTTATTTGAACTTCCGCACCATTTTCTGTACTTACATTATATTTAATGTCTAAATCATTTTTATTTATATTGTTTCCATCTTGTAGCTTAGCTTCTATTAATATATCAACTATATCGTCTTCTATTATATTTTCTTTTCCAAGTGATATGCTTGCACTATCAATTGTTGGAGCATTCTCTTTGAATTTAATTGAATAAGTGCTTCTCTTTGTTCCATCTTCTCCAATTACTATTATTCTAGTTGTTCCATTAACATCTAATGCTGGAACTACAAATATACTTCCATTATCTTTAGCCAATGCTGTAACATCTGGAACTTTTGATCCATATGGAAGATTAACAGTGTAATTCATAGTACCTTCTTTAAAGTTTTCTATAGCTACACCATTAACTTTAATTTCTTTTAAAAGTGATGTTCCTTCACTTACTAATACATTTGAATAAACTTCAAATTCAGTAAGTCCAACAGCTTTATTTGCATCTGTGTCTTCTTTTAATAATGCTCTTATTTTATTTGTTTTTACTGTGTCAAAAGTTATCTCTTCAGTTCCCTCAGCTGAGAAACCTGTCTTCTTACTTTGATTTGCAACTTCCTTCCACTCTTCTCCATCTAAATATTCAATTGTTATCTCGCTTGGAATCTCTACCCCGTGATCTTTGTACAAGGAAATTCCAACCTTATTAATTGAATGAGCTTTATTAAATTCAATTCCTACATAGTCATCATAGTTTTCTCCTGGTTTTCCCCAGTTAGTCCACCTATTTTGTGGAGAATTATTTTTTGATATTACTCCATCATTTATATTATTTATATTGTCTGGTCCTGAATAAGTAGTAAAGGCTTTAGGGAATTCTTTACCTTCATTTACTGCAATGTTTTTCATTTCAAAGTTATCAGTAACAGTAACTATTACTTTCCCCTTAATACCTGAAACTTCTTCTACAGTTCCTTCTACCTCTACTGTTTTAGCGCTATTAACATCCTCATCATTTAATTCTCTATCCCAAGTTACTGGATAATTTTCTATACTACCGTCATTAAATATTGCTGAAACTTCTTTTGGTAGTTCTGGTTTATCTCCAACAGCCGTTAAAATTCTACTATCTAGTATGCCTATTATATCTTTTACAATAACAGTTACTTCAACAGGAATATTGCTATATTCAGTGGTACCACTAACTTTAAAAGTACCTGCTTTGCTTAATTTATCACTAGGAACTTCCTCCCAAGTAACTGGCACTTCACCTTTGCTTCCATTACTATATAATGCAGTAACTTTATCTTGAAGATTTAGTTCCCCATTAACTGGTACTGTTATATCACTAACGTCATACCCTACTATCTCCATCTTATCCATATCTTCTTCATCAACTGAGTAAACTTTTATATTATCTGTACCTAAACCTTCACTTGTTGCAGTTAATGTAAATGATCCTGCATTAGCATCTGATTGAACAATAACAAGCGCCTTACCATGGTCTGCTTTTCTCTTATTATCTTTATATCTTTCAACACTTGCAGCATTACCATTATCAACCCCAACTATCTTTCCGTTACCTGATATTTCAAAGTTAATTAAATTATCAGCATTTGGCACTATTGTTCCATTTTCATCAACAACATCTACTGTTATATAAGAAAGATCAGAGCCATTTGATTTAACGACCTGTCTATCAGCAGTTAAATTAAGCTTCTTTGCTTCTTTTGCTGTTTTAACTTCATCTCTTGAAATTTCTTTTCCACTCGCATCTTTTGCAACAGCAGTTAATTTTCCAGGCTTATATGGAACTCTAAATTCTAAATGAAGTTTTCCTTCATTAGTTTCTTTATATTCTCCATTATACCCAGCATTTGTTACTTCGTAAGTATCTGTTCCAACTAACTCTCCAAGTTCTTTAGAATTAACATCTTCGTTATAATATAAATCAACACTATTTGCATTAGTGTATGCATATACTAAAATCTTATCTCCATCAACCTTTATGCTATCATCATTTTCAAAGTTCCAATGTGGTAGTAAATGAACCATTGGCTCATCTGACCATTGACTTTGATAGAAATAAAAAACATCTTTTGGGAATCCCGCTGTATCTATTGCTCCAAAATATGAACTCTTTGCTGGATATGATCCATAATAAGGAGTTGGCTCTCCAATATAGTCAAAACCTGTCCAAATATATTCTCCTGCTATATAGCCTCTATCTCTATCTCTCTTCCAAGCTTCTTCAGCTGTCTTTCCCCAACCAACATAATCATTATCATATGATGACTGTTGTTTATCTTGGTGTGTATGCATTTGAAGCTTTTGCTCTGGATGTGAATAAACTCCACGACTTCTTGTTGCAGATGAATTCTCTGATCCATATATCTTCCAATCTGGATGTTTTGCTCTAAGGCTCTCGTAATTATCTTCAGCATAATTAAATCCAACTACATCTATAATATCTGCTACAGCCTCATGAGCACCTTGTCCATTACCCATTCTAAATTTATCTTCACCCATTGTTGTTGGTCTTGTAGGATCCACTTCCTTAACCCAATCATTTAAATTTTGAGCTGTTTGTACTGCCTTAGCTTGATTAGTTTCCCATATTTCATTTCCTAAAGACCACATTATTATACTTGGTGCATTCTTGCCACGCTCAACCATTTGCTTTATATCAAACTCAGCCCATGTCATATCTCCATGTATTGATTTATTTTCAAAGAATCTTCCATAATCATATGTTTTCTTTCCATCATACCAAGTATCAAAAGCTTCTTCTATAAGAAGTATACCTTCTCTATTACATATATCTATTAATTGCTGTGAAGCTGGATTATGAGTAACCCTTATAGAATTTACTCCCATCTCCTTTAATAGCTTAACTTGTCTTTCTATTGCAGCCTCATTTGATACAGCTCCAAGTGCTCCCTGATCATGATGCATACAAACTCCTTTAAGTTTCATTTGCTCTCCATTTAGGAAGAAACCTTCATCATCTGAAAAATCAAACCATCTCATACCAAAGTCAGTTTTATACTCATCAACTACATTTTCATCAATAGAAACAGTAGTTACAACTTTATATATATAACCACTCTCAGTGCTCCAAAGTTTTGGACTCTTAACTGCTACTTCTTGGCTAAATTTCTTTTCACTCTTTTTAGTTACTACTTCTGTACTACTAACTTCTCCAACATTTTTGCCCTCTGCATCATATATAGTTGAAGTTACTTTTACATCCTTATCCTCATTCTCTTCATTTATAATATCAGTCTTTATATCAACTAAAGCTCTACCTTTTTTATATTCTTCTTCAAGGTTTGGAGTTGTAACAAATGTTCCGTATTTATCTACACTAACTTTTTCTGTAACAGTTAAGTGTACATCTCTATAAATACCACTTCCTGAGTACCATCTACTGCTAGGTTGCTTATTATTAACCTTAACTGAGATAACGTTTTCAGTAACTCCATCATAAACTAGGTTATCTGTGATATCAAAAGAGAATGGAGTATATCCATAAGGATGATTCCCAACTTGTGTTCCATTTACATAGACATAGCTGTCCATATATGCACCATCAAAATCTATTGATATCTTTTTACCTTCCATTTCTTTAGGAAGTACAAAACTCTTTCTATACCAGCCTATTCCACCATCTAAATAACCACCTTCATGAGTAGATGGCGAATTTTTATTGAAGTCTAATTCTATACTCCAATCATGTGGAAGATTTAATTGTCTCCATGAATCATCATTAAAATCCTTATCCTTTGCTTCTGGGACATCCCCTAAATTAAATGTCCATCCATCATTAAATAATATTGATCTTTGTTTCTCTTCTGTTAGTACTTTACTCACTGGATTTTTCCCACCTTCTTTTATAGTATCTGCTAAAGCTGTTACCCCTGAGGATGTTACTATTATTGATAATGAAAGTAGGGCTCCTAATATCTTCTTACATTTCATTTTTTTCTCCCCTTATACCCTTTATTTTATGTTATCCATAATGTAATTTATCTCGTATTCATCAACTATATTATCCTTATTGATATCATACTCGCTTTTATTTTTTCCATAATATTTAGATGCTATAGATAGATCTCCTAAGTCAATTTTCTTATTTTTATTAAAATCTCCTAATAGGATTTCTTCTCCACTGCCTCCATTATCTTTAGTGTTTATAAAAGCATGATTAATTTGAGAATCAGCTCTTCCTCCATGTGGATTACTTCCTACAGATAAGAAAGTTAATGTATGCTCTCCATATGCTAAATCTTTACTATCGAATATTACTTCATTCTCTAGTCTATTTTCTGAATATGGATCAACTTCTAAAAATTCTCCATCATCAATCTTAATCTTATATAATCCATGATTTGGGTCCTTAGCTCCAATTAATACAATTCTTGATCCTTCAAACTTAATGCTATAAGTTTTATTTTCTCCTCTTGCCCAGGCTCCATTTGCTTCTTGATTCCATCCCTCTCCAAAGGTAAACTTATTCATTCCATTTCCAGTATCAGTTGTATTAATCTTTAAATAAGTATTGTCATCATCTTCTATAGTCACCTCTAAATTATCATTAAATCCTATTATTCCCCCTATAGGATTACTTAAAGTCACAAAGAAGTTCTCATCCTCTTCAATTTCATCATCATCTATTATTGTTATTCTATCTATTACCTTTTCTGTTTCATTTTCATCAAAGGATAAAGTTCCTGACCATACATGTAGATCCTTTAAATTTTCTGCACTTCCTAGAACTGTATCATAGTTTACTTCAATTCTTCCTCTGCTTCCCCCTTTTCTAATAACCTTAAATTCTGGATTTTTAGTACTCTCTAAAACTCTTGTTGAAATCTTTTCAAACTCTACTAATCCCGCACCATTATTATCAAGTACAAAAGCACCATCAATATGACCTGAAATGCCAGTAGATCTTTCATTTTTTCTTCCAGATACCCTTATAGTTGCAGTATGCTCTCCGTATTCTAAGGTTTCACTTTCATATACTATTTGTTTTGTTTTTCTGCTTTCTGAATATAAATCTATATCTTTAAATTCTCCTCCATCAATGGAAATTTCCATTATTCCATGACTAGGATCTTTAGCAGCTGATAAATAAAATAGACTTCCTTTAAATTTTATATCCACAGTTGATCCAGCTTTATTGGACCAATGTGCATCTCCACCTCTATCATTGTCTCCATGAATATCCTCATAGTTCCAATTGGCTCCAAAGTTAAATTGATTTACCTCTGTTCCTTTATTTGAATCATTTAGAAACTTTAGTCCATCAGGAATATCCTTTGGTAATTCTATATTTTTAGGTGCCTTATATACATTAATTTCATTAATTAAAGGAGTTGCTAATGAATCCTTTATATTAATTCTTATCTTCTTGGCAGTTGTTGGTGGAACTCTTACATATCTTTTATATCCAATAGTTTTTCCTGAATATATTTCACTCCACTCTTCTCCCTCTCTAGATGCTTCAACTGAAAATTCCTTTACTCTTTGTCCTAAATTTATATACTCTTGAAGACTTACTACATCAAATGTTGTATTCTCATTAAACTCAATCTCTATAGTTCCAGTTTTAGCTGAATTATTTGGAGCCCAATAAGTATCAAAGTTATTATCGTTAAGCTTATCTTTGCTATAATCATTATTTATTTCACTATCAACTGACAATGTACTGTTATCAGTTAAATCTTCATCTAATAATCCCTTTACTGCATCTCCAAATTCTTTTATTCTATTAACATCATTTTCGTGTAATACTCCCTCCTTATTAGGTGGGACATTTAATAATAAAACAGAATTTCTGCCAACTGACTTAGTATATATATCCATCAATTTTTCCAATGATTTAACTGCATTGTCTTGAGATTTATGATAGAACCAGCCTGGCCTTATAGATACATCTGACTCACCCACAACCCAGTTTGGACCATTTTCTTCTCCAGTATTTAAATAACTAGGTACTTCTCTCTCACTCATCTTCGCTAAATCAATTGTTGACCAGCACGGCTCTCCTGCATATCCATTTTCATTACCTATCCATCTTATATCTGGTCCTTGAGGACTAAATATTGTACAGTCCGGTTGAAGTTCTTTTATTAACTTAAACCATTCATCAAACTTATATTCCTGTGTAACATTTGATCCCTTAGCTCCATCCATCCAAACCTCTGAAACTTCTCCGTAATTAGTTAAAAGCTCAGTAAGTTGTTCCATATAAACTTCATTGTAATCTCTTCCATTCCCCTCACCATAATCTGGAGAGTTTTGATCCCATGGAGATAGGTAAACACCAAACTTTAATCCATATTTTTTGCAGGCATCAGCTACTTCTTTAACAACATCACCTTTTCCATCCTTCCAAGGACTTTTTTCTACACCATGATCTGTTGTCTTACTTGGCCAAAGGGCAAATCCATCGTGATGTTTTGCTGTAAATATAACTTTCTTAAACCCGCCATCTTTTAATGTTTTAACCCACTGATCCGCATCTACCTTTGTAGGATTAAACCTTGCCGGGTCTTCATTGCCATTTCCCCATTCAACATCATAAAAAGTGTTTATTCCAAAATGTATAAAGGCTGTTAGCTCATCTTTTTGATAATCTACTTGTTGAGCAGTTGGAGTAGCCCCATAGGCTTCTGTAACAGATTTCAATGAATTTTTTGATGATGTAGCATTTGCTTGTATTAGGTTACTTGCTGTACCTAATACAAATGTAGTAAACAATCCACAGGCTATAATCTTCTTAATTCTACTTTTATTCATAAATAAACTCCCTATATAAATATTCTTACTTAGATTTAATTAATTTCATAAGATATTCTTCTAAAGTTTAGTTTTGTTTTATATTATAGTTTGAGAAATTATTCTATTATTGAAAGGATGCCTTTATGGCTATCCTTCCAATAAATTTAGATTAGTTTACTTTCTTTTTCTTCTTAGCATTACTACTCCACCTGCTGCTGACATTATTCCTGCAAGTAATAATCCTGTCTGTACCATTCCTCCAGTTGCTGGAACATTTCCTGAGTCTTCTCCACCATTTGGCTTATTATTATCTCCTGTACTACTATTATTTCCTCCATTTGTTCCGTTGTTATTTTCTCCTGGTTTATTTTCACTTCCATTATTATCTTCTGGCTCTTCATTATCACCATTATCTCCAGGCTTCTCTGTTTTTTCCTCTAAGCCAGCCTTTGCTTTTTTAAGAAGTTTTATAGCATTATTAATATCTTGTTTTGTAGCATCTTCATTATTAAGAACCTCTTCACCTTTATTTACAGCCTCATTAAGATTTTTTACACTTGCTTCTGTGTATTTAGATAAATCCATACCTTTAATTTCATTTATCAGCTCTTCTAATTTTGATTTATCTGGTTTTAATCTTAAATCAAGATAAGCTTTCATTAAGCTATCAAATGCTTTATCTACTTCTGGTTGCATAGCATTCTCATCAGCTAATACATCCTGTGCCTCTTTAAGTGCTTCTTCTAACGGAGCCCACGTTGTTTCAATATAATCACTCTTTTTTAAAGTTTCTATTATATCAACAATTCCTTTAAGAAGTTCCTTATCACCTTGTTTAAACTCTAACATATGAATTACATTCATTAACTTTTTAAGTGCATCATTAACTTCTACCTTAGTTGCATCTTCTTTATTGTAGACTTCCTTAGCTAAATCTAATGACTTATTAAACTCAATGATTACAGCTGGAATTACGCCATTAAGTGCACCGTTTGCCTTTGCGTCTTCTGCATAATCTATAGCCATTTTTAATGCTTTTTTATCAACTGGTTTAACTACTTCATTTTTAATATTAGTAATTGCAGAACCACCATTAATAGAATGTTCTTTTCCTTCTCCATCTGCAATTTTTACATTTACTGCATTAAACTGAACATCATTTCCTTCAGCCTTTGCTTTGAATGATAGTTTTGCAATATCCTTATCACTTTCTATTGGAGTTCCCTTCGTTGCAACAATTACTTTTATTTTATTTTCTACTTCCTTACTACTAACAATATACTTTTCGCTATCCATTGAAGTTGCTTCAACAAATTCAGCTTTTTCATTGTCAAACTCAACATCAAATTCCATTGCAAAGATATTATCACTATTTAATTTACCTGTTCCAAATTTAACATCAAAGTTATTTCCAACTAGAACTTCTTCTGGTACTGTAACATTTAAATTTCCTTCTAAGCTAGCATCTTTAGATCTATAAACATTTAATTCTGCTGCTGAAGCAAATCCTCCAACACCCTCCTTCGCAATAAGTCTAACATGAGTTGCCTCAGCTACATCATTTAATTTCACAGTTTTAAGCTTATTGTTATTTTCAAATGAACCTTCTGAAACTTTAACAAAGTCCTCACCATTGGTACTTACTTGCACTTCATATTTTGTAATATTACCATTTTGTCCACTTTGTCTTGGAAGATATGTCAATCTATCAATATTATACTTTCCGCCTAAATCTAAAGTTATATATTGTGGAAGTGGTTTTACATTATTATAATTAGTATGCCACATAGTACCTTCATCGCCATCAATAGCAAAGCTTGCTAATCCTTCACTTCCTACATTAGGATGTTCACTTGAAGCTGTAGCATGCATTTGTTCTTGCGGTATCATTAACGGATCTGATAAAGCAGCTTTATTGTTAACTAAAAGATTGTCAAATTCTCCCTTGAAAGCTTTACTACTACTTCCTATATTCTCTAATGGGAATACAAATGTTCCAAAGTTATTTGTTTCACTTGATTTACTTATCTCATCAACATACTCTCCATTTACATAAAGTTCTGTCTTATTTAACTTTCCAACTATAGTTATATCTACCCATTCACCTTTTGGAAGTTCATAATTAAATGAATAGTCATAGTTCTCTCTTGAGAAACCAACCTTTCCTGTTTTCTTTTGAACAGCCTTAAATTGACCTTTTGAAGATTCAAACAGAACCTGTTCTTCATTACTGCTATCATTATCTCTATTTACACTAAATGAAATTGAATAATTCGGTCCTATATTATTAATTGGAGTTTTTAGAATACTTTCTCCTCCATTTAATTTTAATGATCCATTCTTAATTTCTGCATTTTTAATATCAAGAGAATTATATCCATTTTCTGATTTATCATCTGCAATATTATTTTCTGCATTTTCAAAATCATAATTTATAACTTTTTCTGTCTTTGACTCTACTTTAAATGTTGGATTTGTATTTGGTGCTGTTCCAACCTTTTTTGAAACTTCCTTAAACTCATTATAAGTTTTATCTTCAGCTTCTCCCCACATCTTCTCTGATAATGCTTGTATAGCTGGGTAAACTCTATCAAAAATGTCATACTCAACTATTCCATTTGATTTTCTATCTATCATGTCATTCCAAAGAGTAAACATTCCTCCAAGCATTTGCGGTGAACCTTCTGGTAATACAACTCCATTACCAAACTTATTAGCTTGCCAATTATTGTAAAGCCATTCAGTATCTAAATAATTTCTATAATAGTTAGCTCCTGGCACTATATAAACCCATGCATCATCTGTATTTATTAAATCAAATCCTTGATTATACATATCTTTTGGATTTGCCCATCCACAGTTCCAAATATTCATTTGAACACCTTCTGATGTTACAGGAGTACTTCCTTTTTTGTTTGTTAAACTTCCCCAAAGTCTTGGTACAGCTTTCTTTTCATCTCTCATAAATTTAAGGATCTTATCTGTATACGCTCTATATTCCTCAGCATTTCCATAGAATTCATCTGTCCCTATATGAACTGTAGAATTTCTAAACACAGGATTTTCTCCATCCATAAACTCGTTATATATGCTTTTTATATAATTAACAACATTTTCATTATTTACATCTAACATTGCAGCATTTTCACCATGACCATTTCCATATGCATATTCTGGATGTACTTTTGTAAATGCTAATGCATGTCCAGGTGTATCGAATTCAGGTACTATATTAACTCCGTAAAGTGATGAGTCATCAATAAACTTACCAAACTGTTCTTTAGTATAATGTCCATCTTTTGATGTTAATGCTACTCCATTTGAACCAACATCATTTGATTCAAGTCTAAAGCCTGCATAAGCTTTCTCTAAAGCTTCACTACCATACTCATCAAGCCATATATAGTTGTCATTTAAATGAATTTGGAAGTCATTCATTTTATACCATGACATTGTCTTCATTATTTCATATAAATAATCTAACGAAGTGAACTTTCTTCCTACATCAAGCATAAATCCTCTTACATCATATTGTGGATAATCTCTAACTAAACCTTTTGGTATATAATTTTTATTTTGTTTAAGGATTTGAAGTATTGTTCTAGTTGATAAAAATATACCTTGTGCTTCATTTGCTTCAACCTTTATAGCATCACCTATCTCCATATAGTATCCTTCTTTTCTAAGCTCTTTATAGTTTGATGTTAATGAAAGATAGAAATCGCCTCTCTTTGGGGAATTAGATACTACAACTTCTATATCACGTCCCACTATATCTTTATAATCCTTAGCAAAAGTTTCAGCTACACTTCTTAATTTACTTTCTGAATCTTTACTTATAACTATTCTTGAATTATCTTTTATTTCAAAGTTTCCACTCATTCCAGCCCATTCTCTAAGTTCTGGTATAACTGTTGGCTTATCATTTACACTTACCATATTTGAGCCTGGTACAGTTAATTCAATAGCCTTAGATGTTGCCTTTTCATTTCCTTTTTTGACTTCAAAATTCATTGAAACCTTAGTATTTACAAGAGGTTTATGGATATTCATTTCATAATCTATAACCTCTTCATAATCTGCACCAATAAAGGATATTTCAAATCCTTCTGGAACTTCAGGCATCTTAAGTTTTGTATCCTCTGCACTTAGTTCTTCTACTTTTATGCTATTTGCAACTTCCTGTACGGTTTTTGGCGCTTCTGGAATTTTCCCATTATATATTTCAATTTCGTATACTGAAACAGTATTCCAATTAACACCTTCTGAATTTGCAATATGCTCATCTATATATAATCTTACATATCTTCCACTTACTTTTTCATTTAACTTTATTTCATCTCTATGATTATCTGGCGCTTTAGTTGCAGTATAAACATCAACCCAATTTTCATTATCTACTGAAGTTTGAATTCTATATTTAGGTGAATTCTTTCTCTCCCACTCTATAACTACATTATTAAACTGAGTGTTTGCTCCAAGATCCACTTTAAGCCATTGGTCTTCTGATGAAACAGCACTTGCCCATCTTGAAGATTTAGCTCCCCCTCTATCAATAATTCCATCAGTAGCTTTACTTGCCGTAAAAGTGTTTGTTTCTACAGATGAGGCAGTAGCTTCCTTATTTAAAGCTACATTAACTCCTTCTGTTGGTTCCTCAGCATCACCATAGACTTCTACTTCATATAATGAAACAGTCTCCCATTCTATATCTGAGCCCTCTTCTTTTGGCATATAGCTTTCAACTAACACTCTTAAATATCTAGCTTCTTGATTTCCAAGATCTATAGTCTCATTATAATTTTCAACTTTAGATCCTTCATAAATACTTATCCATGAAGTTTTATCATCTGAAACTTCTATTCTATAAGATTCAATATTTTTTCTTTCCCATTCAATTACCACTTGGTTAAACTTTGTCTTTTCGCCGAAATCAATTGCAACCCATGGATTCTCTTCATATCTTTCACATGCCCATCTAGATTGCTTTTCACCAGTTCTGTCAATGATTCCATCATTTATTTTACTTGCACTAAAATCTGATGTTTCTTCACTTGATGCAAATGTAGATTTTCCTAAAGCTAGATTTAATTTCCCTTTATTTTTTAATGCAGTAGCATATGCAGCCATATTTCCACACATCATTGTAAAGATAAGAAATAAAGGTAGCATTAATTTAAATCTTTTATTTCTTTTAAGATATTGCATTAGATTACCCTCCAATAAATAAATTTTATAAAGATATTTGAAAGTTTTAATACTTAAATATGATTAAAATTTATGTCTATTAACATTAGATTTTTTGAAAAGCTAAAGAAGAAGCATATATGTCTCCTTTAGCCTTTCATGAGGTCTAATTCCATGCTGAATACTATACTTAAAATACTATTATTATTTTATTTAAACTCTATAGTTTATTTATTAAACTACTTTTTCCTTCTTCTTATTATAGAAATTCCACCAAGTGCTGAAATCATTCCCGCAACCAGTACGCCTGTTTGCACCATTCCCCCTGTTGCTGGTATATTAGTATCGGCTCCTTGATTATTTCCTGGTTTATTTCCACCACCTGGCTTATTTGGATTTGTTGGTTTATTTCCATTGCCTCCATTATTACCATTATTATCTGAACCATCCCCTGGTTTATCTGGATCTACTGGCTTATCTGGATCCACCGGTTTATCTGGATCCACTGGCTTATCTGGATCTACTGGCTTATCTGGATCTACTGGTTTATCTGGGTCTACTGGCTTTTCAACTAAGTTATTCTTAGCGTTATTTAATCTCTTTATTGCATCTTCCACATTTTTATCTGTTGCCTCTTCATCAGCTAAGACTTCCTTAGCTTTTTTTAATTCTTCTTTAAGAGCTTTTACACTCTCTTCAGTGTACTTAGATAAATCTAATTTTTCTATTTCTTTTATTAAATCTTCTAGCTTAGATTTATCTGCTTTATACCTTAAGTTTAAATAAGCTTCCATTAATTCTTCTAAAGCAGTATCAACCTCAGGTTGCATAGCATCTTCATTATTTAGTACTTCTTCAGCATTTTTTAAAACTTCTGATAACACCTTCCAAGTTGATGGTGTATATTCCTTTTCTTCTAATGCTTTTACAATATTAACTGTATACTCTAACTCTTCCTTATCTCCGCTTTTAAATTCAAGCATATGGATTACAGTCATAAGTCTATCTAATGCAGTGTTTACTTGCGCTTGTGTTGAATCAGCATTTTTATATACCTCTTTTGCTTCTTTAAGTCTTTCATTAAATTCCTTAACTACTGTTGGAATTACTCCATTAAGTCCACCTTTTTCTATTACATTGTCCCCATACCCTATGGCCATTTGTAATGCTTGTTTATTAATTTTATCTATTGTTGTAACTGTAACTTTTACCTTATCTGAAGCTATTCCATTTGAATTTATAGCTTCTACTTCAAATAAATACTCTGTTTCATCTTTCAGATCAGTAGCTATATATTCCTTCTCAGTAACTGTATCTATTTTCTTTCCATCTCTATAAATGTTGTATTCTATAATGTCTTCATCCTCATTAGAGCTCCATGTAAGCTTAACACTATTAAATTTAATTTCTGAAGCCTTTAAATCAGTAACCTTGCTTGGTTTTTTAACTAATGCACTCTTTGCTTCATTTAATTCATTTAAGATATTATTTATTTCTTCTTCAGTTGCATCCTCTTTATCTAAAATATCAGTTGCTAAAGCTAACTTTTCTTCTAATACTTTAAAGCTATCTTCAGTGTAATCATCTTTATTAAATGTCCTTACTTCATTTACTAACTCTTGCAGCTTACTTTTATCTACTTCTGGTTTCTCTGGCTTTAATACTAAACCTTCTTTTGCTATTTTTAATTCATTAACTGCTTTTTTTACATCTTCTGTAGTTGCACTTTCATCGGCTAATACATCTTCTGCTTTCTTTAATTTTTCTTCTAAGGCAGCTACAGACTCATCTGTATACTTATCTTTATCTATGCCTTGTACTTCAGTTATCAATTCTTGTAATTCATCTTTATCTACTGTAACCTTTGCAGGTTCTTTAACAGCTATAAGCTCATGTATTACAGGCTTTACATTGCTTATCCAGTCAAACTTCACTTCAAAGATATCTTTGAAACCTTTTACATCTATTACGTTGTAACTCTTTGATAGCTTAGATACTTTTTTCCATCCATCAGAAGTTCTAATTGAAACATCAGCATTTGATATATTGTCAGCACCTTGAAGCACTACAATTTCTTTAATTTTTTCTTCTTCTGATATTTTATAAGAAAGACTTCCACCATTAAAATCATCTAATTTTGGAGTATAGAAACTTGCTATGCTTCCATCAATTACATTCTTAATTCCATTCTTTTCAGTACCTTCATGAGTGCTTTCAATGTTTGGATCTTTATTCTCTGGCTTAGCCTCTCCATCATTAACCTTTATCTCATATAATTTTAACCAGTTGCCATGATTCTTTGTGCTTCTTAGCCTAACATATCTAGCTTCCTTTCCACCAATATTATCTACTTTAAGATATCTATGTGGTACTTGATGAGTTGGGAAGTTTTTAGTTATATCTCCTGGATTATTGAATTCATGAACAGTTTCAAAGTTTGTTCCATCAGCTGATATTTCAAGCACCCCTTCTTTAAAGAAGTCAGCACTTCCATCATTAACCCAAACTGATATATCATTAATATTTCTAAATCCACCTAGATCAACTGTAATTTGCTTGCCACTATCTTGATTACCATTAGTCCAAACAAATGTATCTATATTACCATCAAATACATTATCAAATTTACCCTCATATGGATTACCATAGTTTGTTGTAACTGATGGTTCTACAAATTCAGCAATTCTAACCTTAAGTTTTTCTAGATTAAATTTAACTTCATTATCAGTTTTATTTATAAGTCTTATATATCTTGCACTTCCATACCCTTTATCATCTTTGCTTATTTCTCTCCACTCACTTGTATTCTCAGAAACTTGAAGTGTTAAATCTGTTGTATTTAAATCCTTTTCAATAGATGATATATTCTTTATTGAATCTAGCTTTATTCCAAGATATTGATTCTTTAATAAAGTTATTTCTTCATCACTTGATAATGTTGAACTTGAACCCTCTACATTAACCTTAAGGGATTTTAATTCATCTCTATTAGTAAATACATTAGACTTTCCTTCACTGCCATTTATAGTAAACTCTCTTACGGCTGTCCATAAATCTGGCTTTCCTCCTGGAACTCCAGCCTTTACAGCTCTAAGTCTTATGAATCTAGCTTCTATTCCTAAATTTTTCTCACTTATTCTTACTTCATTTCTTTCATCACCTATTTGAATCCATTCTTTTCCGTCTACAGAATACTCTAAAACTGACCTATGATATCTATCATGATCATTATCATTTCTACCTTGTACAATATCTATTTCATTTACAGGTACAACATTTCCAAGATCTAACCCATAATAATCATTATCCTTCTGTACGTTTTGAATATACATATAGGTACTTTCATCACCATCTATCATTTTTTCAAATTCATCTTTATCATCATGAGATGTAATTAAACTCTTTATAATAGCTGTCTTATCTAATTTTGCATGAATCTTAGTCTCTACCTTTGATAGCATCTCATTTATAAAAGGAATAACTCTCTTTGTTGCAGCCTCAACTGTAAGCTTACTACCATTTATAGTTTCATAAGTAAACATCTTTGAATCTTCAATATTCTTTAATGCCTTTGAATATGATGTCCATGCATCTACTGCATTTCCTTCTTCTTCACTTATCATAGCTTGCATTATATCACTTCCTGCAAGTCCTATCTCTCTTAAGCAATTAAGCCATGGCTCCATTTCATCATATAGATTGAAATTTTTCTCCCGAACAACTTCAGAGAATACATTAACTGCATTAACTATCTTGTCAAACTCACTTTTTAAATTACTTGCATCGCTCTTTATATCTTCTTCATTATTTAATTTATTTCTTATTACTTCAAATTCATCTTTTAAATATTCTGACTCTCCAACAGTTAATCCATGTCCACTAGGTTCCGGTGTACACATATGACTTGCAATAATATTAAACTCTTCAGCTACCTCTGGAGTAATATATTTAAATGAATCTTTCCAGCTTTCATTTGCATTAAATTCATCTGTATTCCATGTATAATCTGCAACTGCAAATAATGAAATTTTTGATGCTTCTGCTTGTGCCATAGGGTTTGTTACTATACCTGCAAAATTATCAACTCCCGGTTCCATCATTTCTCCAGGACCAAGAAGTAACCTTGCATTTTTATAATCATTAACTGGCCAATTAAGCCACATATATGGATCTCTGCCATGAGCATCCTTTGGCCATTGAAGAGCATCTTGAGTAACTCTTCCACATACACCATCACCGGTCCACATAATTTCAACATTCTCTGGAAGATCTTTCATAGTTTCTAGATATGGCTTTCCTGAATTTCCAGTCCAGCTTTTATTGTAGAAAGGTGGACAGAATATCAATGATTCTGTTCCTTGTTTTTCCTTAACCCAATTAGCTACATCAGTAACTAACTTTTTATGTTTTTCTCTATCTGTTAATGATTGTGATGTACTTATATCATCTAAGAATAATCCGAACTGCCTAACTCCTATACTGTAAAGTTGATCTAATTTATCTGTTAACCTCTTTAATTCATTTTCATAATCATTCCAATTAATCATACTAAATCCTGGGTGAATTGCCCAAACGAAGTTACACTTAGATTCCTTACCTACTTTAACAAGTTCCGCTAATTCATCTAATTTATCCTTTGGGTACAATTCTCTCCATTTGCTATTATGATATGGATCGTCCTTTGGTGCAAAAATATAAGATGTCATCTTTACTTCTCCACCAAATTCCATAAGGCTTGCTCTATCTTCATTACTCCAAGGATGTCCATAAAAACCTTCTATAAATCCTCTATTTTCAGCATCTGCATAATCTTCTATTTGAAGAGTTTTTATAGTTTTGTTTTCTAACTGATTAAATATCATTTTAAGAGACGCTAGTCCATAAAAAGTTGCGTCAGTATGAGCGCCAAGGATAGCTATGACACCTTTTTCTTCTAAATTTTTATCTACTTTTAAAACATATGCATCATGTTCATCGTATATCTTCTCATTATAAGAAATTTTCTTCTCATTAAAGTAATTATTAACATACCCGTCTGAGCCCCTTACCCCTAGAAGAACATTTGTCATATCGTTTACAATTTTGTCTGAAATACTTCCTTTTATATTGTTTTCTTCTAATATTTCCATTAAGAAATTCTTTGTACTTTCATCAATGTTACCTTCAACTACTATGTTTACATTATCAGTGATTACAAATTCGCCTTCTGTATATGTCTCACTTTGCGGCAATGGATAAATTTCATAATTTTCTTCTTTGGTTACTTGCTTATTTACCTGTGTAGTCTCATTCGATTGTGCTGCTAGAACTTTTAAACTTGAAATATTTGTTGTTATAATCGCTGATAATATCAACAAACTAACTTTTCTTTTCAGCATTAATTTACTCCCCCTCTGATTAAAAATTTTGATTTATTATTTATATGTCAATGCTTAATAAAGAACTTCTTAATAAAAAAAGCTAAAAAGACATACGTATATCCTTCTAGCTAAGTACCTGTTAAATAATTGGCACAACTCTAATGCAACTAAATATAAAGTTCAAAGTTAGTTTGAAATATTTTTTAATATTTTTAAGTATATATTAATTTTTTATTAAATATTTCTTACAATACATATATTATTATATATGCTATATTA
>NZ_JAIKTU010000013.1:0-129012 GCF_019753795.1 Clostridium sardiniense
ATAGATAAGTCCTCAATTGATTAAGTTTCATAAAACATTTATTCTTTAAAACTTAATCAATTTAATTATTTGTAAATTAAATTTGAACAGTTTACTTTTTATTAACATGTTAACATATTCCAGATTGTTAGTTAAATGAAATTTATTGAATTTTGAAAAAACATAAGTATTTAAAAAAATCATGTATTTTTTTGACGATTCGCAAAAAATACATTCCAAATAATAAATTTTATTTAATCGATTAATTTAATCTTATAATATTTTATTAAAAATTTTTTTCTTTATCTAAATTTAATATAAAATTCAAATAATTAATTAAGTGTGTACTTTCTATAAAAGTAAATTTTTATACATTAAATGTACTTTTATTATAAATATTTTATCTATGTACATTAAATTAGACTCTTTTAAATAAAAAAAGGTTCAAAATTTTTTATTTTTTGAACCTTTTTCATTTAAATTATTTTATGTTTATGTACAATTACTATTCACTAACATTTTATTTTAATTATATTATGTTTAATTCACCAATTTTTTTTGGTTTATAAAAATAAAATCCTTGTCCTAAATCGCAATCTAAATTTTTCAAAATTCTATATGTGCTTTCATTCTCAATCCCTTCAGCAACAACCATTTTGTTTGATAAATGTGAACTCTCAATTATTCTTTTAATTGTATCTTTATATTTGTTTATTTCTCTAATCAAAGATTTATCTATTTTTACATAATCAACATCATATTCATATATTAATTCATATTTGTTAAATCCAGCTCCTATATCATCTAATGATACTAAAAAACCCCTATCTTGCAAAAATTTTATTCTTTTTTTTAATAATTGCTTATTTTTTATTTTATATTTTTCTGTTATCTCAAATTCTAATCTATTTAAGTAGTTACTTTTATATTTATAAAATAAATCTTCAATCCACTTTTCAAAAAACTCATCTTCAATCTCTATGCAAGATATATTAATTGAAAAGTTTAATTTTTTATCATTCTCTAAATTTTCTATTATAGAAATAGTTTTATTTATTACTCTATTTGTAATAATTCTCATATCATTTACTTCTCTTGCTAACATAATAATTTTCTCTGTATTTAAAATATTATTATCTTTATCAAAAAATCTTGATAAAGCTTCTAAACTTTCAACTTTATTAGTTTTTAAATGTACTTTTGGCTGATATACTATTTCCATATTTTTTATTCTACTTGGATTCATATAATTTCTCCTATTACTTGAAATACTCTTGCAATATCAAGCAAATTCAAAATATTAATCACAGAATTTATATTATCCTTATATAAGGTAAATTCATTTTTTTCAATTTCAGGCTTTTCATTCGTTAAATTTTCATAATTATCATAAATTAAAAGGTTGAAATCATTAATTAATGCTACCATTTCTATTAATCCAATTAAAAATTCTTCTTTCTTTTCTATAGAATCAATATAATTTCCCTCATAAAATACATTTAAAAATTCAGTATATGTCTTCGTCTTAAAAATCACATTATCATAGCGTACTAAATACACCACATTATCTTTAATAAATCTTTCTTTTTCTAAAACCATAGTCATCTCCTTCTAAATATAAATTTCTATTCATTATTTAGACTACTATATTTAGAAAAAAGTTCATTTATCTCTCAACATTTATAATTCTATATTTTATAGATGTATTTCCCTTGCTATCTTTAGCAATATACTTTATTGTATATTTACCTTGCTTATTTACATCAACCTTTCCAATAACTTTAGAACTTACACTAGCATCTATATCATCTCTAGCATAAACTCCATCAAATTCATTAAATTGCTCTCCAACTTTTATTGTTTTATCATCTGCCCCTAAAATTTCTGGAGGATAATCTTTTTTTATATTAACAATTCTCTCTTTAACAGTTGTATTTCCGTCACTATCTGTTACTGAATACCTAAGTTTTTCATTTATTGTTTTATTTGCTGAATTATCATACATTATATTAATCCTCTTTCCAATATTAATTAAATTTAAACTAATAATGCTTATAAAAAGTATATAAAATATATTAGTAATATTTAATGTTTTACTAAAAATATTTATATTATTTCTCCTAAAGTTAAATCCTCTATTATTTATATTACTTATATTTTTTAGTACTTCATTTATTGGTACTTTATTAAATTCTATTTCTTTTAAAGCAACGAAAATACCTGGGAATGAAATATTATAAGTTTTAACTGAGTCTTTTTCTAAATAATTCTTAATATCAATTCTAGCACTATTTAACCGGCTCTTTACAGTTCCCTCTGAACACTTTAATAAATCAGAAATTTCTTTTATTTTAAGAGAGTTATAATAAAATAATATAATTACTATTCTTTTTTTAGGAGATAATTTATTTATTATCTTTAAAATTTGTACTTTTTCATCCGAATTAACTACTAAATTTTCTGGATTATCCAAAGAGTCTTCCTCTAAATAAGTCTCATAAATTTCTAAGTCATCACCTACTAATAATAATTTTTTATTTTTTCTTATTATATTACTACATTTAGAAATCGCTATCTTATTAATCCAAAAATCGAATTTTGACTTATCTTTTAACTTTGCTATAGATTTATAGATTTGAATAAATACTTCTTGAGTGGCATCTAAAGAATCAGTTTCATTTCTCAATATACTTAAACACAAAAAATAAATTTTATTATAATATTTATTATATATATAATTAAATGAATCACTATCTCCTTTCATAAACTTGTCTATATAGATACTCTTATCCATAATATATCCCCTCTAATCCCCTTCTAATTAATCCAATTTTTTACTATTGAATTTCTTTAACTTTTTAAAGTTTTATCATTTTCTTAAATTGTCCTTATATTCATAAATTTATCAAATTATATTGTTATATACAATAAAAAAGCTAAAAAGTTTATCTTCATCTAAAAAAATGACAAGATTTTCATCTTATCATTTCCACTTTAATTGTATTAAATTTAATAATTACTATATTTTCTTACTCATATTATTTTGTAGATAAATAATATGAAATTAATTTTGAATCTGAAAATCCTAACTCTAAATAATGATTTATATTTTTCTTATATGTTAATTTATAATATTTATTCTTATCTTTTAAAGTATCTTGAGGATTCCCATACGCTCTTGAAAGTAGGAAGCTTATAAAACTCCCTACTTCATATAAATTTATTATTTAATCTTATAATTTAGCTATTACTTCAATTTCAATTGGTGCATCCATTGGAAGTTTAGCAACTTGTACACAGCTTCTTGCTGGTGGATTTTCATTAAAGTATGTTCCATATACTTCATTAACTGCTGCAAAATCATTTAAATCTTTTACAAAAACAGTTGTCTTAAATACTTTATCAAGTGATGCTCCAGCAGCTTCTAATATAGCTTTGCAATTCTCTAGGCTTTGCTTAGTTGCAGCTTTTATTTCAGTTTCTAAAACTTTAGTTTCTGGATTTAATGGTAATTGACCTGAAGTATATACTAAATCTCCTACTATTAATCCTTGTGAGTATGGTCCTATTGCAGCTGGTGCATGTTCTGTATTGATTATTTTTTTCATTTTAATTCCTTCTTTCTATTTCTTTGCTTTTTTATAAAATGTATTTTTAAGTGGCAGTTCAGTTCTAAACTCACCATCTAATTTGTAATACGCTCCTTGTGCAGCGGGTGCTGTTGGAATACAAGTTATTTCTCCAACACCTTTTGCTCCAAAGGATAGCTCCTGAGTATTTTTTTCTATTATTATAGGTTGTATTTCTGGAACTTGAGTTGCTCTTAGAAGTCCAAGTGTACCAAACTTAACCTTTGGTACTGAATTCTCTATAGGATAATCTTCTGTTAACCCATATCCAATACCCATAGCAACTCCACCTTCAATTTGACCTTCTACATTTTTAGGATTTATTGCTCTTCCTACATCATGTGCTGCAACTACTTTGGTAACTTTTCCTTGATCATCTAAAATTACTACTTGTGTAGCAAACCCATATGCAACGTGACTTATTGGATGTTCTTTAGGACTACCCATTTTATCTGTAACACCTAAGTATTCACCATAAAATTCTTGTCCCTCTAATTCCTCTAATGAATGCTCTCTTAAAGCATCTCTAAGTTTCATAGCTGCAACCTTTGTTGCTTCTCCAGTAAATACAGTTTGTCTTGAAGCTGTTGTAGTACCTGAATTTGGAGTTATTTTAGTATCTGGTGATTCGTATACTATTTGTGATGCTGGGATTCCTAGAACTTGTCCAACAATCTGAACAACAACCGTTCCAAGTCCTTGTCCAATACATGCCGCTGATGTTCTTATATGAACTTTTCCATCAATAACTTTAACTTTACATCTACCTGTATCTGGTATACCAACACCAACTCCAGCATTTTTGAATGCACAAGCTATTCCAGCTCTCTTTTCATTAGCATAATAAACACCTCTTACAGCTTCTAAAGTCTCAATTAATGCTGTTCCTTCATCTGCTATTTGTCCATTTGGAAGCACTTCACCTGGTTTTATTGCATTCCTTCTTCTTATTTCAAAAGAATCTATTCCAACCATTTCAGCAAGCTTATTTAGATTACACTCTGTTGCAAAGGCTGATTGTGTAACACCAAACCCTCTAAATGCACCACCTGGTGTGTTATTTGTGTAAAGTGCTTTACCATCTATATCCATATTCTGATAATTATAAGGACCTGCTGCATGAGTACATGCTCTTTGAAGAACCGGTCCTCCAAGAGATGCATAAGCTCCTGTGTCTGCAAGTATTACAGCTTTCATTGCAGTTAACATTCCATTTTCATCACAGGCTGTTGTAAATTCCATATCCATTGCATGTCTTTTAGTATCAACTATAATACTTTCTTGTCTTGGAAGTACCATCTTAACTGGCCTTTTAATAAGATAAGCCAGTAATGCTGTGTGGTGTTGACAGCTCATATCTTCCTTACCACCAAAGCCTCCCCCAACATACTTAGAAATTATTCTAACCTTATTATCATCAAGACCTAAAAGTGATTCTATCTCACGAAGATCATCATATACGCTTTGAGTTCCTGTATAAACTACTATTCCATCACCTTCTGGAACTGCAACTGCACATTCTGGCTCTAAAAATGCATGTTCTGTAAATGGAACCTTGTAGTTGTATGTAACAACATACTTTGAATTTTTTATAGCTTCATCTGCATTTCCTCTTACTAAATGTTCATGAGTTAACAAGTTTCCCTTCTCATGTATCTTTGGCGCATCTTCTGCTAGTGCTTCCTGTGGTGAAGTTACAGGTTTTAATTCCTCATATTCAACCTTTATATGCTTTAAAGCTTCTCTTGCTATTTCTTCTGTTTCTGCTGCAACTAAGGCTAATGCATCTCCAAGATATCTTGTTTCTTCACCAACCTTTATTAATGCAGGGGTATCCTTTTGTATGTGACCTAAATATCTCTCCCCTGGAATATCTTCCGCAGTAACAATCTTAACTACACCTTCAATTTTTTCTGCTTCACTAATATCCATGCTCTTTACTAAAGCTCTTGGATATTTACTTCTAAGTGCGACACCATGTAACATTCCATCTATTCTTATATCATCAGTATATTCAGCTACTCCTAATGTCTTATCTCTAGCATCTACTCTCCCCATTCTTTCTCCAACAAGTCCTTTACAAATAACTTTTGGAACTTCTTTATTTTCTCTAAGGATTTCAGCTGCCATCATAATAGCTTTTTCTATCTTTATATATCCAGTACATCTGCATATATTACCAATTAAAGCTTTCTTAACTTCCTCACTTGTTGGATTTAATGTTCTATTGAAAAGTGCTTTTGCACTAATAACCATACCTGGTATACAGAATCCACATTGAACTGCTCCAGCTTCAGTAAATGCATATGCAAATACATCTCGCTCTCTTTCTGTAAAACCTTCTATAGTTGTTATTTCTTTTCCATTGACCTTTTCAGTTGTAAGTATACATGCTTTTATAGCTTTACCATCAACAATAACCATACATGTTCCACATGCACCTTCAGAGCATCCATTTTTAACTGATGTTATATTGCAATCATCTCTTAAGTATTTAAGAAGCTTTTTATTTTCATCTACAACTTTATTTTCACCGTTAAGAATAAATTCAAACATACCTTATCTCCTCTCATAACTCCATTTATTTCTTGAGATATATTGGCCAGTTGGCTCTTTTCCTATGAATTCTCCATCCTTAACCAACTCTTTTCCTCTTAAAAACACCCTTTTTATTTTTCCATTACTTTCAAACCCTTCATAAGGAGTATAATCAACCTCTTGTATACTATTTTCAAAACTAATAGTATCTTTATATCCATCTTCTATTATTAATAAATCAGCATCACTGCCTACCTTAATCTCACCCTTTTTAGGATATAACCCAAATATTTTTGCTGGATTAGTAGATGTTAGCTTAACCATTTCATTTAAAGATATTATTTTATCTTTTACTCCATAGCTAAAAATCAATTCCATTCTATGCTGAACACTTGGTATTCCATTAGGTATCTTGGAGAAATCTATCTTTGCATTTTCTCTCTTATCTTTATAATTAAATGAGCAATGATCTGTTGCAATTGTATCTATTTCACCTAATTTAATTCCTTCCCATAAAGCATTATTATCTTCTCTACTTCTAAGAGGTGGTGACATAACGTATTTAGATCCCTCTAACCCGTCATCTCCTTTAAGCTCATAAAAATCTTTATTTAACAAAAGATAATGAGGGCATGTTTCAACAAAAATCTTAACTCCTTCTCGTCTAGCTTTTATTACAGCATCCAATGACATTTTAGAACTTAGATGTACTATAAACACCGGGTAATTAATTTTTCTAGCTATTTTTATTAAAGTATTCACTGCTTCATATTCAACCTCGGAGGATCTTGAGGCTTCATGATACTTTACAGCAGATTTACCTTTACTTATTAAATCATTTATATTTTTTATAATTTCATCTCCATTTTCGCAATGGAATGAAATAAGTGCTCCAAGTTCTTTTGACTTTTTTAGTGCTTGTTCAATCTCTTCTTCATTTACTTGAAGAGTATCTTTATATGCCATATACATCTTAAAGGATGTTATACCTTGCTTTACCATTTCCTCCATTTCAGATTCAACTTCTTTATTCCATTCACACAATGTCATATGGAATCCGTAATCTGAATAACATTTTCCTTTTGTCTTCTCTTTATAAGTTTCTAATGCATCACTTAATTTTTCACCTCTATGACAGTTTACAAAATCTATAATAGTTGTAGTACCGCCAGCAATCGCTGACTTGGTACCACTTTTAAAATCATCAGATGTTTTTATATTTGGTAGTTCTAGATCAAAATGAGTATGGGCATCAATCCCACCTGGAAGTATGTAGCTTCCTTTTAAATCTATTATTTCATCTCCATCTTTTTCTACAGATAATCCTATAGATTCAATTTTTTCTCCGTCAATTCTTAAATCACTTCTTACTGTCTTTTCGCTGGTTACTATATAACATCCCTTTAGTACTGTTCCCATAACTCATCCTCCTCTTTTACTATTTATATTGAATTGATAATGCATGTTTTGGGCATCTTGTTACACATAATCCACATCCAAAGCATTTATACTTATCTATTACAAGTTCTTCTCCAACTTCAATTGCATCATATACACAACTTACTTTGCATTGTCCACATTTTATACAAGCATCTTGATCAACTTGTGGAGCAATCGCTTCTGTTCTAAATGTTCTATCTTCCATTTTCTTATGAGCTAGTCCAATTATTTCATTAACATCCTTATATCCGTGGCTATCTAAGAATTCATCTAACTCTTTAGCAATCTTTCCATATACTTTAGGTCCTTTTAAAATAGCTTCAGTACAAACTTCAACTGCTGTAGCTCCTGCCATTAACATTTCAGCTGCATCTCTTCCGCAAGTTACTCCACCAACACCTATTATTGGAATATTAACAGCTTGTGCTGCATCATATATATTTCTTATAGCAACTGGTCTTACTGGTGATCCTGATAACCATCCGTATCCAGTTTTACTTCCCATTATTGGATATCCTGATTCAACATCTATTGCCATACATGGTCCAAGAGAATTAATCATTACAAGACCATCTGCTCCTGCTTCTTCTAAAGCTTTTGCTATCTTTTGAATATCTGTATGTGGGCTCATTTTCATAAATACTGGACAATCTAATGCAGCTTTTGCAGCTTTCATAGCTTCAACTATTGGTGTTACATCAGTTCCAACATAGTGAGTTGATAATTCAACGGCATCAGCATAAGGCTTAACAAGTGGAGCAACAATTTTTATTTGATCTGCTGTATATCCCATACTTACTATCATAGGAACTCCAGCTGACTTAGCTTTTTTATACTCTTCTTCTATCCATTGTTCTTTTGGTAGCTCTGACCAAAGCTCTGTATTTAAAAATCCTGAATTTGTTTTTCCCATACATGGTCTTGGTACTGGAGCTGGATCTACTGAAATAGTTTTTGTAACTAATCCACCTGCTCCTCCTTTTACTGCTTCAATACAAAGATCTCCATCTTTTGCTCCTGGGCCTGCTGCTGTAAATATTGGATTATTAAATTTCATTCCTAAAATGTTAACGTTTAATTTTGACATAACACACACTCTCCTCTAAGTTAAAATTATAATTCATCTTTAATTTTATTTATTTCCTTGCATAACTAATTTCTCTTGATCGACTTCTTCTTCAATTTCTTTTATATCTTCTTCTAAAGTTTCTGGCATTGGTTCTTTACTGCCTAAAACATTGAAGAATATATTAAGTATTACAGCTGATAAACTTCCTGTTGTAATACCACTATCAAATATTGTTTCTACCCATGATGGGAAGTTATGATAAAATCCTGGATTTGCAAGTGGTATCATTGCAAGTCCAACACTTACGGCCACTATTACACAGTTCTTGTTACCATCAAATTGAACTTTTCCTAAAGTTCTTATTCCTCCAACTAAAACCATTCCAAACATTGCAAATCCAACTCCACCAAGTACTTGCTTTGGAATTGCTCCTATAATTGCAGCAAACTTAGGTACAAAACTTAATGCTAAAAGTATTATTCCTGCATATACAGCAACAAATCTTGATTTAATACCTGTTAAGCCTACTAAACCTGTATTTTGAGCAAATGGAGTAATTGGGAATGTATTAAAGAATCCTGCAAATAATGTTGATATTCCATCGGCTGTTAAGCCTTTTCTTATGTTATCTTCAGTAACTTCTTTATCAGTCATTTCATGAATAGCAATCATATTTCCAACTGATTCAGTCATTAAAACTAGCATTATTAATACCATTGAAAGTACCGCTGATGGATCAAAAGTTGGCATTCCAAATTCTAAAGGAACATTTATACTAAACCACCCGGCACTACTTACTGCACTAAAATCAGCCATTCCAAATACCATTGCAATTATTGTTCCTATAACTATTGCAAATAAAATCGCAGCACTATTCCATATACCTTTTAAGTATTTAAACAATAGTAATGTTATTACTAATACAGCCATTGAAAGAGCTAAGTCTTTTGGTTCTACTGCTTGTACCTTGCTATTAGTTATCCATTTTATACCTACTGGCATTATGGATATACCAATTACTAATACAACAGTACCTGTAACAACTTTTGGGAAAAACTTTATTAGTTTACCAAATATCGGAGCAATTATTAAACAAAATAACCCTGCTGCAATAACAGCTCCAAATACATTTGTCATTGCTAAATCTTTGCCACCAGATGTACCTGCAATTATTGCAAGTATTCCTGAAACAGCAGCAAAGCTTGTACCTTCTATTATTGGTATCTTAGCTCCTGCAAGTTTTTTTATTCCCATTGTTTGAATTAGTGTTCCTATACCAGCCATAAAAAGACCAGCACTTATAAGAAATACTATTTCTGTATGATTAAGACCTGCCGCTTCCCCTACCATAAGTGGAACTGCAACAGCTCCTGCACACATTGCCATAACATGTTGAAGTGAAAATATCCAAGCTTTTGAAAATGGTATTTTTTCATCCACTGGAGCTACATTTTCGTTTTCATTCTCCTCTCTCATAACACACACAAATCCTTTCGCTAGATTCTATTCCATAACTTGCTACAAACCATCCTAGATTCAGCTAAAATCTCATCTTCATTTACATTAAGAGGCTTACCGTCTTTAACTAAAACATTTCCATTAACTATAGTCGTATCCACAGATTTACCCATCATTCCAAATAGAATGTGTGAATTATAATTGATTCCATTCATCGGTGTTAATGGATTATAATCTACTACTATCACATCTCCTACTGCACCTTTTTCAATTATTCCAAAAGTTCCATCAAAGTGTTTCTCTGCAATTTTTCTATTATTTTTAAATAGCATCATTGGAGTTTCACCCCAAGCTACTGATGGATCTTTTAAATGATGTTTATGAATTATATTTGCAACTTTCATTGATTCAAACATATCTGATGTATAACCATCTGTTCCAAGTCCAACAGTTATACCTTTTTCTATAAGTTTAATAGCTGGTGATACTCCAACTGCATTACCCATATTAGATTCTGGGTTATGAACAACTGTTGTACCAGTTTTTAGAATTATATCTTGTTCATTATCATCTGCATGAATACAATGAACTGCGATTGTCTTTTCCCCTAATATATTGAATTTATTTAATCTTTCTACTACTCTCATCTGATGTTCTTTTATGCATTTTTCTTCATCTGCTAATCCTTCTGCAACATGAATATGATATCCACAGTCTAATCCATCTGTTGCTTTTGCACACTTTTCTAATGATCTATCTGAAAGTGTAAAACTAGCATGCATTCCAAACATTCCAGATTTCATATTGCTATTGCTTTCCTTGCAATGCTTTATGTAATCTACATTTTCTTTTATACCCTCTATTAAAGCTCTTTCTCCATCTCTATCAGATACTTCATAACAAAGTGAAGTTCTTATTCCAAGCTCTTCTGCTACCTTTCCTATAGTAAACAGACTTCCTTCAATTGCATTAGGACTTGCGTGGTGATCAAAAAATGTTGTAACACCGTACTTTAAGCTGTCCATTAATGTGCTATATGCACTGTATTTTATATCCTCAAGAGATAAATTCTTATCAAGTCTCCACCATAAATTATTTAATATATCTAAGAAATCCTTTGATGTAGGTCCATCTAAATTCATTCCTCTTGCAAAAGCACTATAAATATGACCATGTGTATTTATAAGTCCTGGCATTATAACCTTATCCTTTGCATCTATATACTCACTCTTTTTATACTTTTCTAATATGTCTTTAGTATTACCATAGTCTACTATCTTTCCATCCTCTATAGCCACAGCTCCATTTTCTATAAATGGAATTTCTTTGTTTTGAGTTACTAACCTTCCATTACCTACTACTAACACACAAATTCCCCCTATTTTTTTCTTAATACCTTACCTGCTTTTATCTTTTTATACTCCCCATTATCTATTACTACTTGACCATTTATGATTACATAATTTATTCCCTCTGGGAATTTAATTGGATCTTCAAAAGTTCCAATATCCTTAACTTCATCCTTATTAAACAAAACTATATCTGCGAAGCATCCTTCCTTAAGAAGTCCTCTATCTTTTATGCCAAATGCGCTAGCTGCTTTACTTGTCATTTTCATAACTCCTTCTTCAAGAGTTAACACACCAAGATCTCTTACAAATCTTCCAAGTATTCTTGGGAATGATCCATAAGCTCTAGGATGGGGTCTTCCAGCTAAAAGTCCATCAGTACATACATTTTGTTCTGCAAGTTTCATAAATTTGATTATATGTTCTTCCATTCCATAATAATCAACCATTCCTACTGCATTTTCTTCTTCAAGTAAAAGATCAAATGTTGCATTGTAAGGATCTTTGCCTCTAAGCTTTCCAAGTTCTATTAAGTTTTTACCTATTGCATCTTCATTTTTCTTATTTCTAACTGAAGTTACATATATGGCATCAAGTCCAGCAAAGTCAACAAAGTTGTCCCAGCCTTCAATCCCATGTTCCATATCATAAATCATCTTCTCTCGCATCTCTTCTGATGCAAGTCTTTCCATAAGCTTATCTGTTCCTCCATCATGAGCCCATGGTGGTAATATAACACCAAGCATTGTGCTTCCTGCTGCATATGGATATTGGTCAAAAGTAACTCTTATACCTTTTTTCTTAGCTTCATTAAATAATTCAATTACTTCATCAATATACTTCCAGTTCTTCTTACCACATACTTTAAAGTGTGAGAAGTGAACTCTTACCCCTGACTTTTCTCCTATCTCAATTATTTCCTTCATTGAAGATATAATAGTATCTGCTTCACTTCTTTGATGTACTACAAATACTCCATCAAACTCTGCAACAACTTTACACATTTCTATAAGTTCTTCAGTGTGAGAATAAGCACAAGGCATATATATAAGACCTGTTGATAATCCATATGCTCCAGCTTCCATCTCTCTTCTTGTGATTTCACACATCTTCTTTATATCTTCTTTAGTTGCGGGAACATTTCCGAGTCCAAGAACTTCCATTCTTACATTTCCATGAGGTACTAAGTATGCTTCATTTAAACCTACCCCATTGTTTTCCATCATTTTTAAATAGTTATCAGTTATCTCATATTCCCAGTCAATCTCATCTGACTCACCATCTAATCCTGCTATATTTTTTCTCCAAGGTGAGATATATTTTTTTGGCAATGGTGCCATTGATATTCCATCTTGTCCTAATAATTCTGTAGTAATTCCTTGTCTAATCTTTATTTCATTAAATGGATTTTCTAATATCTTAAGGTCACTGTGTGAGTGAGTGTCAATAAAGCCTGGGGCTATAACTAAGCCCCTAGCATCTATTGTTCTATCTATATTATCTTCACAAATTTCATGTCCTATTTTTTTAATCCTCTCATCACAGATCAAGATATCTCCAATGTATCCTTTATTGCCACTTCCATCAGCTATAAAACCATTTTTTATTAATATCTTCATCCTAAAAACCACCTTTTATTTGTTATAAACAGATTCTAATATTCCATAATATCCTTCTGCTCCAGTGAATAATTGATCTAATTCTATATATTCATCAATTGTATGAGCTAAATTTTCTTTTGATGGTCCAAAACCAATTGTTCTTATTCCTGCTTCTCCGGCATAATGTGAACCATTTGTGCAGAATGAGTATTGAGTTATTTCTGGATTTATACCAGCACGTTTTAATCCATTAAATGCAGCTTGTACAAATTCATCATCTTCACTATATAGCCAAGCTGGGAAGAATCTTTCACCTTCAATTACCTCTCCTGTATAACAAGTTTCTCTACCTATTGCATATGAAACCTTAGCATTAAGCTCTTTATCTTCTTTCATAAGATCATCTACTATCTTTTTAATTGGAGCTAAAACGCCTTCTTTAGTTTCACCAACTAAAAGTCTTCTATCAAAAGTAGCTCTGCAGTAATCTGGGACTACAGATGCACCAGGATATGGTGATGATTTTATATCAGTTAATACAAGAATTCCTTTTCCAAGTACATCATGTACAGGAGTTTCTATATCTTGAATCTTTTCAATAATCTTTGACATCTTATATACTGCATTTATTCCCTTTTCTGGATTAGCTGAATGAGCTGGTTTTCCGAAAGTTTCAATAACTATTTCTGCTCTTCCTCTTTGTCCAATCTTTAAATTTAATTCTGAAGATTCACCAATAACCACATAATCTGGCTTAACAGCTTCACTTATCTTTCTAGCTGATACTCCTTCAAATATTTCTTCATGAACTACACCTGCAACAAATATATCTCCTGCAAAATCCTTTTTAAAATCTTCTGCAAAGTAAGCTGCTGCTGCTATCATAGCTGATGTTTGTCCCTTCATGTCTGAAGCTCCTCTACCATATATCTTTCCATCAACTATTTCTGCTCCAAATGGTGCATGAGTCCACTTTGAATCATCTGGTACTGGAACAGTATCAATATGTCCATCAAAAAGTATTGTTTTTCCTGGTTTACTACCTTTTATATGTCCAATTACATTTCCATAACTATCTACAAAACATTCATCGTATCCTAATGCTTTAAATTCCTTCTTTATTGCTTCTACTACTTTACCTTCTTCACCTGAAACTGATTGATTTCTGATTAATTCTTGGCATAATTTAGTTAAAGTTTCTTTTCTTTGATTATTAAGCATTTCTTTATTCCTCCTATAAACCATTTATTATCTATTAGCATTCACTATTCCAAACTATTTCTCTATACTTTTCTGGGTCAGTATCTCCTTCAGTACTAAATAAAAGTACCCTTGAGTTTTCATCAAGTTCTAGTGCTTCTTTTAAATCTTTATAATCTTTATTTGTCATAATTTCATATAGAAGACCTGTTGTAACAGCTCCTGATTCTCCTGATGTTACTTTAGTATCTCCTTTTAATGGGTTTCCAAGTATTCTCATACCTTTAGCTGATACCCAATCTGGACATGATACAAATGCAGTTGAATGATTCTTTAAAACTTCCCATCCAATTGTATTTGGTTCTCCACAAGCAAGCCCTGCCATTATTGTTTGCATATCTCCTCCAACAAATCTTGCTTCTCCATCATTTGCAATAGCTGATTTATAGAAACAATCTGCTAAATTTGATTCAACTATAACAGTCTTTGGACACTCATCACCAAATTCTGATGCAAAAAATCCTTGAACTGCACCTGCAAGTGATCCAACGCCAGCTTGTACAAATATATGTGTTGGTTTAAGCACTTTGATAGCATTTAATTGATCTAATGCTTCTAATGCCATAGTTCCGTATCCTTGCATTATCCATGCTGGAATCTTTTCATATCCTTCCCATGCAGTATCTTGTACCATTAATCCATTATGATCATCTGCATATTTTGCAGCTAATCTAACTGCATCATCATAGTTCATATCAGTAATACTAGCTTCTGCACCTTCTGCCTTTATGTTTTCTAATCTTTGAAGTGATGATCCCTTTGGCATATATACAACTGATTTTTGTTTTAATCTATTAGCAGTCCATGCTACTCCTCTTCCATGATTACCATCTGTTGCTGTAACAAATGTAATATCTCCAAGTTTTTCTCTAACATCATCTGAAGTTAATCTTTCATAAGGTAAATCTTTTATATCTTCTCCTAATTTATCTGCTAAGTATCTTCCCATAGCAAATGATCCACCAAGTACCTTAAATGCATTTAATCCAAATCTATAAGATTCATCTTTTAAATATATTCCTTTAAGTCCTATCTTTTTAGCTAAATTATCTAATTCAACTAATGGTGTTTTATCATATTCTGAAAAACTTTCATGAAAGTTTTTTGCTTTTGATACTTCATCTCTACTTAAAAATTCTATACACCCTTCTTTATCTGTCTTTGGTAATGTATTTAGTTTCCATAATATTTTTTCCATAACGTTTCCTCCCTATAAGCTTTTATTTATTAATACTTATTTAAAGCAATATCTATGCCAATTTCATGTAGTTATTTTTCCATTAATTCTTACTATTTTATTTAAATACTCAACCTTCTGTATATGTTTACAGATAGTTGTATAGCAACTTTAACTTAACATAATCATTATTTATCAAAATGATAAAAGGATTATCATTTTGATAATCCTTTTGATTTATAAAGCCTGATAGTTATTTTATTAACAAAATAAGCAAGTCTAATTATCATTTTGATAACTCTCCTTGCTTATATGTTTATTGCTCACCAATTTTTCTATATAATGTAGCAATACCTATTCCTAATTTTTTTGCAGCCTTCTTCTTTCCAGCCGTGTCTCTCCCATAAATATCTAATGCTTTATTTATATAATAACTTTCTATATCTTTAAGCTTTTCTATATCCTTAGAGTCAGAAATTATGTTATTCACATCACTTTCTTTTCTATAATCTAATATAGTCTGAGGAAGCATATCTAAAGTAACAATACCATCATCTCCACTTAAATTTACCATGAATTCAACAACATTCTCTAATTCTCTAACATTCCCTTTCCATTGATATAGCTTTAACCTTTCTATTACATCATCCTTTACAGTATGAACATACTTATTAAATATCTTATTATATTTTTTTATAAGCCCATACATAATAAGTTCAATATCTCCATCTCTTTTTCTAAGTGGAGGTACCTCTATTGGTATAACATTTAATCTATAATATAGATCTTCTCTAAACTTACCTTCTTCAACTAATTTCTTTAAATCCTTATTAGTAGCTGCAACTACTCTTATATCAAGATTTATTAGTTGATTTGAACCGATTTTAACTATTGTTCTTTCTTGAAGAACTCTAAGTAATTTTACTTGAAGATATAGCGGCATGTCTCCAATCTCATCTAAAAATATTACGCCTTTATTTGCAAGCTCAAATTTACCTACACGTCCACTTGAACTTGCTCCAGAAAATGCACCTCTAACATACCCAAACAACTCACTTTCAAGAAGACTTTCAGGTATAGCACCACAATTTATAGCTATAAATGGTTTATTCTTACGGCTTCCTTCTGCATGTATAGCCCTTGCTACTAACTCTTTTCCTGTACCACTCTCCCCTGTAATTAAAACAGTTGACTTTGAATATGATATCTTTTTTATTTTTTTCTTAAGTTGTCTCATGGATGTAGAATCTCCAACAATTTCATCACAGTTTATTTTATTGTTCCCATGAGTTAAATTCACAACTTCATCTTTTAGATGCTTCAGTTCATTAAAAATAACTATCTTCTCACAATGGTTTTTATTTATATAGTTGTGTATTATCTTACCAACCACCTTATATGGAATACCTCTTATGTATAGCTCAAATATATCTCCTCCTGGAAAATAATCATCTGTCTCTTCAACTCTTATATATTCTCCTACTATTCCCGGTCTTAAATTTAGCATTTTAAGAGCTTTATTATTTATTATTTTTATATTATTTAAGCTATCTATTGTTATAATTCCATCATCTACAGAGTTTATTATTTGTTTAAAGAAATCTAAATGCTTTTTATTCGTCAATATCTCATTTTGTTCTATCAATTTTATAGCTATAAATTCAGATATTTGTTCTAAAAAGCTCATAATTGTCTCAAAATTTAATGTTAAGTGCTTCTTTTGTTCCTCTGTAGAACATACAAGACCTATTATCCCAAATGTAGCACTATCATATTTTATTGGCACACAGATTTCCATATACTCTTTACATTTACCTCTATTCATACAATCTCTACAAAGAAAATTTTCTCCTGGATCTTCTATAATTTTTGCCTCTCCTGTATATAGAGCCTCCTTATATACATAACCTGCAGATTCAATATTTTCTCCTACTCCATCCTTATATATCCCTGTACCTGCTATTCTTTGCATATTATAATCAACAATTTCTACATCTAACTTTAATATATTTGATAATAAATTTGCGTATTTATTTACTACATCTGAAATATCTATTAGATTTATCTGCATCATTATGCTAATTCCCCTTTTCCATATCTTTTATAGAGCGTTCTTTTTCACATCTTGTAAATGCTCTAATCTACCATTATTCTTTACTAATAATATTTCTGATAAAATACTAACAGCAATCTCTGCCGGAGTACCATCTGATATATCAAGTCCAATTGGAGCATGTATACCTTCAATTAATTCATTAGAAACACCTTCATTTAATATTGCTTCTTTTAGCTCTAAAATTTTCTTCATACTTCCAACTACGCCAAGATAATTATAATTTTTATTAATTAGTTCTTTTGTCCAATAAGTATCACTCTTATGTCCTCTAGTTACAACTATTATATAGCTATTATCAAAACTTATATTACTTAAGCCTTCTATACTATTCGTTACTATAAACTTATCAATATTCTTAAAGGCATCATAATCCTTAAATTCTTCTCTATCCTCAATTACGATCCTCCTAAAATTCATACTATCAGTTAATCTACATATGCTCTGAGATATATGCCCACCACCAAAAATAATAAGATTTGGTTTTGGTTCAAATACTTTTATATATCCATCTACAGCTCCACCACACGCCATTTTAACCTTTCCGCTTTCATTTAGGTTATAAGCAAATTTCTCTCCTTGTCCACTTTCCAAGCATTTTACTGCACTTTCTATAACTACACATTCTATTTTTCCGCCCCCTATAGAACCAACTATTCTTCCATTCTCATCTACACTCATTAAAGATCCATTTTTTCTTGGTGTTGATCCATTAGAGGCTGTTATAGTGACCAATGCCATCTTTCTTCCACTTGATAACCCCTCAATAATACTCTTTAATACTCTTTCATCCATTACTTATTCCTCCTTTGCTTTAACATCATTACACTTTCTAAAACTGCCCCACCTATACACCTTGCTTTATCTGAAATTAAATCACAATTTTTCTTTTGATTAATTCTTGGATCTATATCAGCTATTTTAAGCCCCTCTTTTACATAAAATCCATCTCTTATCATACCTCTTATTACCCCAGTTAACGAAGCTTTTACATATGAATTACCAACCATGCATATATTTTCGCCCTTTTCTACAATACTTCCAATATCTTTAATTATTCTAATATTCCCTTTACAAGGAGAATATATAACTCTCTCAATTCCAAAACCCTCTATTATTCCTGGAACTCCCGTATTCTTTGCAGCTGATCCATCAGATATTAATCTACCTAGGTTGTGCCCCCTATTTGTCTCAACTACTATATCAACATCTACCCCTGCTTCATATCCTGGTCCTAGCGCAATAGTTATATCTGCCATATCCTTATTTGTTCCTATATTTCTTTTACAAAGGGTTGCATCAACAACTGCCATAGGACTAATTTTTTTTATTATTTCACCAGAAGTATCTTGCATGATACAAACTTTATCCGATTCTAATATACTAAATATTTCATCATATGAATCTGCTCTTTTTGCAATGACATCTTCAACTTTAAATTCTTTTTCATACATGGCCTCACTTAAGCAAACCTTTCTTCTTATGGACGTTGGCTTTTCTATCTCTAAGGCTATAACTTTAAATCCAGCTCTATATAATTTTTGAATTGCACCAGTAGCAATGTCTCCGGCACCTCTTACGATTATTATTTCATCCATTGTATTCTCCCTTCATATAATTTAATTAATTCTTCCAGCTCTTCTTTAGTGTCAACATCAAAAAATTCAGTACTTGAATGAAAGTTTAAGAAAGTTACCTTATCCCAATTATTTCTTATAACAGGTCTTCCACCAACATCTCCATGCAAAGACATTAATTCATCCCTAAATTCCCCTGAAAATATCACAGGACTTTTATTCCTTCCATGAACTTTCGGAACTACTATACCTCCATTCCTGTTAAACGTTTCCACAAGCCTTTTTATTGTTTTTCCCTTTAGTAAAGGCTGATCACCAGTAAAAAACATATATCCATCACTCAAAATTGATGATTTCTCTAAAGAAAGTCTTATGCCTTCACTCTGCCCATAGCTAGCATTCTTATTATATAAAGTAGATATACCATGCTTTATTGCAATTTCTTTTACTTTAAGATCTTTATAAACTAAAATAACTTCTTTAAATCCTACAGACTTTACTGTCTCTATTACCCATTCAACTAAAGGCTTACCACAAAAGTCTAATAGGAGCTTATTTCTTCCCATTCTTTTACCTTGTCCAGATGCTAAAATTACTGCTACTATTTTAGGTCACCTCCAGCAGAAAGCATAAAATACTCTTTTCTTTTTAAACTTCCACCAATAATCTTTAATGAATCTTTGTTTTTTCTATTTAATACTTCAAGCAATTTCCATGCCATCTCTTTACTTTTTTCATCTTCAAGTCTATTTAAAAATAATATTTTCTCGCCTACTGAATCTTTAAATAATCCATTTGAATTTATTATTATATCTGATATTACATCTAATGTTATTTCATCTCCAATTTTTGTTTTGCATATATTATTGAATTTTTCAATTCTATGAATATTCTTATCTATTATCTTCTCTCCAACAATATGTAATGGAATTATCCCCACAGTTTTAGTAGTTTTGTTAAGTATTACAGGTTCACCCTCTCTCCATCCTTTAAGAGATTTTTCTTTTGATCCATCACTTTCAAGTAAAACGTAATCAAAAGAATTAACATAATTATTTATATGTAAGTTTCCTCCACTAACTTTATTATCTTCTATTATCTTTTCAGCTATAAATGTTCTTCCATTTTTTATTTTTACATCCTTATCCTTCTCCAAACAAAAGAAATAATCAACCTCTCTTTTTCCCGGATATAGCATTTTTGTTGTAGTTGATATAAGTACCTTTTCCTCAATAAGCTCATTAGCTAAATTATATATAAAGGTTGTTTTGCCCCCTGAACCTACAACAGATATAACATCTCCTTTTTTCGTATCAATTAAATCAATTAAATACATGTTTACATCTTGCCCCCTTTTTTATTGCAAATTACAAATATAATCCTATTTTATATTCTAAATGAATATTTTTCAATTATTTCAAATTATGAAAAATAACAGAATATAATGAAGGTTTTACTTCATTTTTAATTTTAATAGTATTTTGAAATATTTTCATTTTAAAATTATTCTAGTAGATTTATTAACATATTACACTCTATTTAATAATTAAATTTAATGTTGATTTTAAAGGAATTGATTTAAGTCATAAGAGAGAAAAAATAGAGTTAGATGCAACTCTACATTATGTGAAAATCATAATTTTTTCGATTTATCTGAACCTATAAGAAAAACTACCAATGAACTATATAGTATATTAATAAAAACTTTAAAAGAAAAGTTAGATAAAGTGTATTCAGAAAATAATAGCCTTATTTATTAACTGCTGTTGTTACTGCATCTTCATAGGTATTAAAAGGAGCATCATCTAATGAATATGCTAAATATCTTGATTTCTTAAGCGTTATTTCTTATGACTTCCATGGAGACTGGAATGAATTTGTTGAAAACTTAACTAATATGATAATGACTATACTTGCTATGGATTAAGCTTTGTTTCTCAGGAGTTAGAAATATAACATTTAATGGTGATAAACCAGTAGGCAGTTATATCTAAAATCCAATAACTTAAAAATATTAACTCAAAGAGAGGAATCTATCTCTTTTATTTCTTTATTAAATATATTAAATAGGAATTTATTTCTTGATCTAATACTTATAATTTATGGTAATACTAGTATCATTATTTATTTTAATAAAACATTATTTAATATTAAAGGAGGTACTATGAAAAATTTTATAGTTAGAGGAACTCCGTATTTTCCTCAAGAATTAAAAAATATAAATAAATATAAAAAACTTGATAATGATATAAATGTTGATGTAGTAGTCGTTGGTGGTGGAATAACTGGAGCTCTTTGTTCTTATTATTTTAATAAAGAAGGTATATCTGTAGCTCTTGTCGAAAAAGAAAACGTCGCAACAGGTTCTACTTCTATATCTACTTCTCTACTTCAATATGAACTTGATGAACAAATAGCTGATTTAGAAAAAAATTCTGATTTACCAACTATATTAAAAGCTTATAAATTTAGCGAGAAAGGACTTAAAGAACTAACCGCCCTAATTAAAGAAGCAAATATTGACTGTAATTTTAAAAAACATGATTGTCTTTTATATACTGATGATAAAAATAAGTCAGATATTCTTCAATATGAGTATGAGCAAAGAAAACATGAAGGCTTTAATGTTAAATTTTTAGATAAGAATACTTTAAAAGACTTTAAATTTTCATTTCCTATTGAATCTGGTGTATATTCATATAATGGTGGTGCAGAATTTAATCCAGTTAAATTCACGCATAATCTAATAAAATATCTTAACGATAAAGATGTGCCTATATATGAAAATACAGAGATTATTGATTATAGTCATTTTGATGATTATGTAATTTTGAATACATCAAACAATCAAAGCATCACTTGTAAGAAGGTAATAGTTGCAACTGGATATGATATTAGTCTATTTACTAGCAAAAAATTTGCTACTATGTATACATCATATAATATTGTAACTACTCCAGTAGATAAAATTAATGGTTGGAATAATAATTGTCTTATAAAAACATGTGAAAATCCATATACATACCTTAGACGAACATTAGATAATAGAATTATAATAGGTGGAGAAGATACTAGATTTATTCCAGAATTTTTAGAAAGTAGTGTTGCAGAAATGCAATATAAAAAATTAAAGGATAAATTATACTCTATGTTTCCTGATATATCATTTGATATAGACTATAAATATAATGGAACATTTGCAAGTACATCTGATAATTTACCTTTCATAGGTCCAGATATTAAAAACAAAAATATTTGGTACTGTTTAGGCTATGGTGCTAATGGCACTTTATTTAGTGTAAATGGTGCTAAAATGTTAAGTAAATTATATAAAGGTGAGGTAAGTGAAGACTTATCACTTACCTCATTAGATAGATAATTCGAGTGGATTTTATATCCACTCTTCTTTATATCAAATAACTATTCTTTGAAACTAGTAAGCTTTCTTCCAATAATCATTTTAATATTATCAATATTTTATTTAATTTTTAAATATAGCTTTATCTATATTTACATAAATACTTTCAACAGTATTTTTAAATAATCTTTTATATACGTAATTCATTATTATTACAACAACAAAACCACCAATAACATCTAATGGATAATGATTTCCAACGTATATTCTTGAAATACCAACTAGAATTGATAATATAGTCAATATATTTCTAAGTACTTTACTATACTTTCCAAGTCCTAATGCTATACTAAATGTTCCTATAACATGATCACTTGGAAATGATGCATTTTTAGAATGTTGTACAAGTAGATTTACATTATGATCTGCAAAAGGTCTGTTTACATAATACACACTACCTATTATAAAACTTACAAATAAATTTATTATTGTAAATACTATAGTGCTAACTGCCACCTTTCTACATTCTATATCTCTTCTGCTAATACCAAATAAATATAGCAAAATAATAGCTAGTACAAAAAAATATGGTAAATATTTCGAACAAAATATCATTATGCTATCTAAATATAAATTTTTATCAGCTAAATTGTTTATTGATCTAAAAACTTCTAAATTTAATCCCATCTTTAGTTCCTCTCTTGAATATTATTACTCTTCTTTAGTTTTCCTTTTGAATACTATCAGTATCTTCTTTAGCTCTCCTTTTAAATATTATTAATATTTAAAGTAACTTTCCATACTTTCTTATATATAATTTCTTAACACAAGTAACTAATACCATATAAGCAAGTATTGTAATTGCTAAATATAAGAAATAAACAGGTGGCATCTCAGCCATTTGAACTAATTCACCTAATGGTGTATATGGAATAACTGTGCCAACAACTATTGCTATAATTGTAAATAAGCATACTGACTTAGAAGCTCTACTTTGTATGAAAGGAATTTTTGGTGATCTTATCATGTGTATTACTAATGTTTGAGTCATTAATGATTCTATAAACCATCCTGCATTAAATGCAGCTACAAACAATACATTATTAACACCTGGTGCTCCATATGAACCTCCAGCAATGCTTGGACATATTACAAAGAATAACAATGCATAAGTTGTAATGTCAAATATTGAACTTGTTGGTCCAAACCATACCATAAAGCTTCCAATTGATGATGCATCCCATTTACGAGGTTTCCTTAAATATTCTTTATCTACATTATCCCATGGAATTGATATGCATGAAATATCATAAATAAGGTTTAATATTAAGATTTGTATAGGAAGCATAGGTAAAAATGGTAAAAATGCACTTGCCACTAATACACTAAACATATTTCCAAAATTAGAACTCGCAGTCATCTTTATATATTTAATGATATTTGCAAATGTTCTACGACCTTCAACCACACCTTTGCCAAGTACCATTAAATTCTTTTCTAGTAGTATAATATCAGCTGATTCCTTTGCTATATCTACAGCTGTATCTACAGATATCCCAACATCTGACTTCCTCATAGCAGGGGCATCATTTATCCCATCTCCCATAAAACCAACAACATGTCCATTACTCTTTAGAACAGACACTATTCTAGCTTTTTGACTTGGTGATAATTTTGCAAAAACATTTGTGTAAGTAACAGCTTCCTTTAATTCATCATCTGTCATTTCTTCAACTTCTGATCCTAAAAGAATACTTCTAACATCAATTCCAACTTGCTTACATACATATTTAGTTACTTTTTCATTATCTCCAGTTAAAACTTTAACTTCAACACCGTAATCATGTAAGAATTCTATAGCTTCTTTTGATGATTCCTTTGGTGGGTCTAAGAAACTTATATATCCCATAAGAACCATATTACTTTCATCAGCCACAGAGAAGCTTCCTTCTGGTGATGGATTATTCTTTTGAGATACACCAATTACTCTCATTCCATTTGCATTAAGATCACTAACTGTTTCTAATATCTCTGATCTTAATTCTTCAGTTAAAGTAACTATTTCACCTTTATATTCTGCATAAGAAGATATTTCAAGCATTTCTTCTATTGCACCTTTTGTTATTAATTGAGTTTTACCCATCTCATCCTTTAAAACTACTGACATTCTACGACGTGCAAAATCAAATGGTATTTCATCTACCTTTTCATATTTATTACTTAAATCCTCAAATCCTTCTTTATCTCCATATTGAAGTATTGCAACATCAAGTAAATTTTTAAGTCCTGTTTGGAAATAACTATTTAAATATCCATGTTTTAATACTCTAATATCTTCATTACCATGAATATCAAGATGATTTTCAAGTATTATCTTATCTTCAGTAAGTGTTCCTGTTTTATCTGTACAAAGTATATCCATAGCACCAAAATTTTGTATTGAATTTAAATTCTTAACTATAGTTTTGTACTTAGCCATCTTAACAGCACCTTTGGCAAGGTTAGTTGTAACTATCATTGGTAGCATTTCTGGAGTTAATCCAACTGCAACTGATAATGCAAATAAAAATGCTTGAAGCCAGTCTCCCTTTGTAAATCCATTAACCACAAATACTACTGGAACCATAATTGCCATAAATCTTATTAGTACAAAACTTACTGAGTTAACACCTTTATCAAAGCTTGTCATCTCTCTCTTTTCAGTTATTGTATCTGCCATACTTCCTAAAACTGTATCATTTCCAGTAGATAAAACTACAGCTGTTGCTGTTCCACTTATAACATTAGTTCCCATGAATGCTAAGTTTTCTAGTTCAAAGTGACTTGTTATATTTTTATTTAAAGTTTCTTCTGATAATTCTCCATACTTTTCAACAGCTTCTGATTCCCCTGTCATTGATGATTCACTTACAAATAAGTCCTTAGCAAAAATAATTCTTACGTCAGCTGGAATCATATCTCCTGCATTAAGTTTTATAATGTCACCTTGTACCACTTCATTCATTGGCACTTCTAAATTTTCTCCATCACGAACTACAGTTGCGGTAGTTTTTATCATTTCTTTAAGCTTTTCACCAGCTTTATTGGATTTACCTTCTTGAACAATACGAAGAACTCCACTAATAGTAACCATTATTGTAATTATAATAACTGTAGTTAAACTTTTATCACCTGGCTTTGGTATAACGTAATCTGTAAAGAATGATACAATTGCAAGTAAAATTAATACAACTGAAAATGGATTTATAAAAGCATCAAATAATCTTTTATACCATGTTACTCCATTACCATAGCTTATTTCGTTATATCCGTAATCTTCTATTCTTCTTTCTGCCTCTTCGTTTGTTATTCCTTGAATCTTAGTATCTAGTTTTTCAAAAAAATCTTCTTTTTTTAATAACCCTAATTGTATTAGTTTTTTATTTATCTCTTCTCTTTTTAGGTTTTTTGCTGATTTTGTTGTATTTAAATTGTTTCTTGTGATTTTAAATTTCATTTTTAAACCCTCCTCATTTTTAAATAAATTATGAGAATTCGGGCATAAGAAAAGACCTGATAGCTACTTTTTATAATTTCACTATAATCAGGTCACACTCTTAATCTTTAGAATCTATATTTTATTGCAAAGCAAACAAACCAGAAACTGGCTGCAAATTTTCAAATAATAAAATTTTTAAGTTTCGCTTAATAAAATATAGACACCTCAGGTGACCGTCTATTCCCATACAACTACTTCCAGTTTCCAATTGTTTTCACCTCACTTATTTCTTAAAATAAAAAAATCCTCATTTAGTACAAAGCTAAACGAGGATATATAATCAAAATTATATATAATTGGCACCCGTTCAAGCTTCAACTCCGTAGGGCGATGAAATTGCATTAGAATACGCCTTAACTTCGACGTATACTGCTAACCCTCTAATAGTGTCTCCACTATTTCGCGGCAGCAACCCGTATCCCTATGGTAGCCTCACCTACCGAGAATATTAAATTAATTCAAAGTTTCCTTTTATAATTTCATTATATTCATCTTATAAAATAATGTCAACGAAATATAATTATTTATAACATTTCATAATACTTTCTTAATACTTTTATCATTTTAGAAATATTTAAGAAATTTCAAAAACATCATCTTTATCTAGACTTTTATCTATATATAACTTATACCAAATTATATAAACTATCATACTCCATACTTTTCTACTATAGTCCCCTTTTCCTTCCTTATGTTTCTTTAGCATATTTAACACTTCATCTTTATTAATGTCTTTTACTGGGTTTGACTCTATTAAATTAAAAGCCCAATCATAAAGCTCATCTTTAAGCCACACTCTCATAGGAACAGGATATCCTAGCTTTCTTCTAGTATAAAGATATTCTGGAAGCTCATCTTTAAAAGCTTCTCTCAATGCATATTTCGTTGTAAATCCTTGTATCTTATTCTCTTTTTTAAGAGTTGATGCTAAACTAAATACTTCTTTATCAACAAAAGGAACTCTTACTTCTAAAGAGTTTGCCATAGACATTCTATCTGCTTTAGTAAGTATATCTCCAACAAGCCATGTATTTATATCAATATACTGCCTTTTAACTACATTATCATATGATTTAACATCCTTAAATAGATCCTCTGTAATTTTCAAATCATTTTTTAATTTATTATAATTTCTAATTACTTTACTTTTTTCATTAACATTAAATATATTTGCATTTCCAACATATCTTTTTTCTAACGGTGTTGATCCTCTAATTATAAAGCTCTTTCCTTTAGTATTATCCGGCACTGCAGAAGCAACCATTTTCAATATGTTCTTCATTCCTTTTGGTATATAATTAAACATCTTTAATGATTCATCTTCTGTATATATATTATATCCACCAAAGAACTCATCTGCCCCTTCCCCTGAAAGTATTACTTTATAGTCTTTACTTACAGCCTTACAAATATGATATAGCGGAATTATTGATGGATCTCCTATTGGACTATCCATATGATAAACTATCTTCGGGAGCTCTCTTATATAATCCTTATAATTTAGTTTTATTCCTATATTTTTTATTCCTATTTCATCTGCAAATCTCTTTGCATGTTCTGTTTCATCATATCCATTAATATCAAATCCAATAGTATATGATACTATATTAGGATTTATCTCACTTGCAAGTTTAGTAACAATTGATGAATCTATTCCACTTGATAAAAATGTCGCAACAGGCACATCACTTTCTAAATGCTTAGCAACTGATTCTCTAATAACTGACTTTATATTCTTCTTTAGTTCTTCTTTATTATGATGCTTTTCATTAAATGTTACATCAAAATATCTCTCCACCCTTTCATCACCGCATAGATTTTTTTCTACCAAATGACCTGCTGGAAGTATTTTGACTTCTTTAAATATACTTTGATTTGAAGGTATGTATTGGAATGTTGCATACTCTCCTAAAACCTCACTTCTATATGTTAAGTTATCAAAAATATTTTTAAGTGCTTTAAGCTCTGAAGAAAAATATAATCCATTATCTTTTTTCATATAATATAATGGCTTTATTCCAAAATTATCTCTAATTCCAATAACCTTTTCCTTTTCTCTATCATATATAACAATAGCAAACATACCTCTAAGTTTATTTACTAATTTCTTACCTAACTTATCATATAATGTAGCAATAACTTCTATTTCAGAATTTGTCTTAAAGCTGTATCCTACCTGCATTAATTCATTCCTGAGCTCTTTATAATTATATATTTCTCCATTAAAAACTATAGTATATTTATCATTGTAATTAAAAGGTTGAACTCCATTTTCTAAATCTATTATACTGAGTCTGTTAAATACAAAGAACGCATTACCGTGTCTAATTTCCTTTGTATCATTTGGCCCCCTATGCCTTATGATCTCAGCACTTTCTCTACATATTTCAATATCCTCTATACTTAGTTCTTTTTTAAAAACTTGTAAAAATCCACACATTATTATATTATATCCCCTTTATCAATATGTTTTTTAATATACTATTTTTATTATAAGTATATTTTTTTAGATTAAATTTACATAAAAAACAATTTTTATTACATATAGGTTACATTATATCAAATTAGTTACATTTTATTAATAATTTTGTTTTATTTTACCCAAATTGCTCATTTTTATTGCATATTCCTTATATTTAGATATCCTTTTAAAATATGAAACCTCTATGTTAATTGTAAAAATAGCTCGATTTTTGTATAATTAATACTGTAAATTTATTATCTATTTAAATTAAAGGAGAAAAAAATTGAATATTTTAGTGGTTGATGATGAGATTAGCATATTACAACTTATAAAAATGAATTTAGAACTTCAAAAATATACTGTTACTACCGCAACTTGTGGTGTCGAGGCATTAGATCTTACTATAAAAGAAAGACCTGATATCATAATCTTAGATGCAATGCTCCCTGATATCAGCGGATTTAAACTTATAAATAAAATTAAATTAATAGCTGATATTCCTATTATTATGCTTACAGCTAAAAACGATATCAATGATAAATTACTAGGATTGCAGTTAGGTGCTGAGGATTATATAACAAAACCATTTAATAGTACTGAACTATTATTACGAGTTAAGGTTATTTCAAAAAGAATAACTAAAAATTCTAAAGAAATTAAAAACTCAATATCTGTTGGTAAAATACATATATTGCTTGACGAAAGAAAAGTCTTAATTGATTCTAAATATATAGATTTAACCTTTAAAGAGTTCGAGGTTTTAAGCTATCTTTGTGAAAATAAAGGGCGAGTTTTTAGTAGAGAAGAGCTTTTAAATAAAGTTTGGGGATATGATTTTGAAGGTACAACTCGTGCAGTAGATATATTAGTTCAAAGACTTAGAAAAAAATTGGGTAATTGCCAGCATTACATAAAAACATTATATAAAGCAGGGTATAAATTAGATGTTTCAGACGAATCTATCTCTTAAACAGAAAATTATACTAACCAATATTGCAATATTAGCACCTATTATTATTTTTATATACATAATTACATTTAATACTTTATCTAAAAACTTATTAGATAATTCTCTTGAATATCTATTAAAAGAAAATACTACTATGTGTGGATATGTTGAAAATTTATTAGAATCTAATAATAATCCTAACAAGGAGGAAGCTTTTAAATCTATTTCTCCATTTATAGCCACTAACTTAAGTAGTAAATTTAATATAAGAGTTCAAACAATAAGTAATTCTGGTCAAATAACCTATGACTCTGATAAAAACCAAATAAGTCTCTATAATAAGGATATTGATAAAGCACTTGATGGTTCTCAATCTTATATTATAAAAAAAATTGATGGCGTTCCATATATATTTTTATCTACTCCTATATTTTATAAAAATACTTATTGTGGGGTTTTAAGGTTAATACTTCAAAACTCATCTTCTGTAACTATATTAAATAATACACTTATAATAATGTTACTGGTAAGTATAGCTTCACTTGGTATCGGTATCATATTAATATACTCGTTTTCTAAAGAATTAGTTAATCCACTCATAACATTAAAAGAACAATCAAAAAAAATCGCTAAAGGAAACTTTGGAGAAAAGGTTCACATAACTAGTGGTGATGAAATTGAAGACTTAGCGAATACATTTAATGTTATGAGTGAAGAAATAGAAAAATATATAAAGGAACTTGAGGCCGCAAAAACCAAACAGAAAAAGTTCTTTGATAATATATCACATGAACTTAAGACACCTTTAACTGCAATTATCGGATTTTCTGAAATAATCCCTAAATTAGATGATAATAATAAGGTTTTAGAAAGCTCTGCACTAATAGAAAAAGAGGGTCGTAGACTTTTAACTTTAGTTGAAGAAATATTAATATTATCTAAAGCAAATAAAGAAAACTTTGCTATAGAAGCGACTTATATAAATCTTAAAGACTTGATTGATGAGTGCTTAAATATCCTTCATATTAAACTTAATAATTATCATATAAGCATAATTAAAAACTATGAAAACATATTTGTATATGGAGATTATGACAAAACAAAGCAAGTTTTTATAAACATAATCGATAATGCTATTAAATATAGTGGTTGTGAAAACATAGAAATCACATCAAAAGTATATGATGATAGGATAGAAATATTTATTTCAGATGATGGTATTGGATTTGATGTATCAAATATTAAAAGCACAAAAGGCAATGGCTTTGGACTTAATATTTGTAAGAATATATTATCCACTCAAAATGGATCATTTAATATTAAAAGCACATTAGATGAAGGCACTATTGCAACAATAACATTATATAAGCAAAAGAAATTTGATTGATTTATATCATTATGAAAGGACTTTATATGAAGAAAAATTTTAAAAATATAATTACTCTATATCTTTTATTTGTAGTCATAATTTTGATTTTCTATTTCTACTCTACTAAAATTGTATATAATAACTTAAAAGTCATTGATGATTTTAAATCAAGTAAAAAGTCTTTCTCTATTAAAGTGCCAACTAAGATCATTATTAAAAATGAATATTTAGGCAAGGTTACTCTTGATAATAATTTAATTATGAGTGATATTTTGCAATATTTTTCTGCTATAACTAATTCTGATTCTAAACAAAAAAATAAATTAATAAATGATAATGTTGATACATTATCTGGTACTATCTTTTATTCAAATGGATCTGCAGAAGACTTTACTGTAGATAACTCTTTAACATTTGAAAATAAGACTTATACATTTAGCTCATATTATATTAATACTTTAAGAAATACATTATTCAGCTGCTTTTATACCTACCCAAACATTATATCTATAATTGATCATAATGATTCAAAAATTGTTTATGAAAACTCAAATACATCACATGAACTAACTAAAAGTGAAAGTAAAAAGCTTATATCTAAACTAAAAAAATTTAAGATTATGGAGGATAATAAAGATTTTTTAAATATAAATCTAAAAGAATCTCCAAAAGAAGTATTTAAGATATTTATAAACGGTAGTAATAATTCTAGTGCTAATAATACAATCTATATTACTGTATATAATCATTATTTAGTTATTCAATATTTAGGTGATGAAAATGGTAAAAATATTTATGTAAAAGGGGATTTAGATGAAAAATATTTTAAATAAAAAGATCTTTTTAATTGTTATTTCGTTACTTATTTTTATATTATCATTTTTATACTTTTCCCCAAAAAAGAATACAAAATCATATCCTAACCTTAAAGGTAAACACTTAACTGTTTATATTGCACTCCGTGAAGAAGAAGCAAAATCGCTTCTAGAAAAGTTTAAAAAAGAGACAGGATGTACATATGAATATATAAAGCTTCCTACAGAAGAAGCTGTAAAAAGAATATTATCTGAGAAAAATAAACCTAATGGTGATATATTTATAGGTGGTACCTGTGATGCTTATGAACTATTAAAGTCAAAGGGTGCATTAGCTAAATATAAATCTCCAAACGCAAAAGGAATATTATCAAAATACAAAGATCCTGACGGTTATTGGACTGGGTTTCAAGTTGACACATTAGCTATAGGAATAAATAAAGCCGTTTGGGATAGAGATTTTGCATCTAAAGGTATACACCTTCCAACTAAGTTTGAAGATTTACTTCAAGATGAATATAAAGGTAAAATAATACTACCTAATCCGGAGACTTCTGGTACAGGATATACACTTCTTGCATCTTTATATCAACAACTAGGTATAGATAATTATAAAAATTTCTTAGAAAAACTTACAAATAATGTTTCATCATATACCGTTAGTGGGTTTAATTCTATTCAAAGAGTATCATCTGGTGAATATGCAGTTACTGTAGATTTTTTAGGTGACCAACTTATTGTTAAAAAATCAGATCCTAACCTTATAAGCATTACACCTAAAAATACTTGTTGGAATGTAGACGCAGTAGCTGAACTTAATAATTATAATAATAAAGAAGTAGCTGAAGATTTCATAGATTTTATACTTTCAGATGATGTTTCAAGTAACCTTTCTCTTTACTCTAATGCAGTATCTACTAAAAAGTATAACGATATTACTTCAAACATATATCAAAATTATGATTTTAAAAAGGCTGCTATGGAAAAGGATACCATAATAAATATTTTTAATAATAGTCTGGATAAATAAAAATACATATTATTTTCAAAAATCTCTTAAATGTTACATTTATGAAACATTTAAGAGATTTTATTGTTTATTTCTTATTTTATTATAGTAATGTAATCAAATACAGAAAACGTAATCAATTTATATTGATGTTTTTCTAAGGAGGACTTATAAATGTTTAATTTTTTTAAAACGGCACCTGCTATACCTAGGTTGCCAAAAGAAAGAATACCTTCAGCTTACAAAGCTTACCGTATTCGTATGTTCCTTATGATGTTTGTTGGATATGCGGGTTATTATCTAGTAAGAAAAAACTTTGCAATAGCATCACCATTTTTAATTAATAATTACGATTTTTCCAAAACAGATATAGGATTAATAAGTACTGGACTTGCCGTTGCTTATGGTCTTGGTAAATTTGTTTTAGGTAGCTTAGCAGATAGATCAAATGTTAAATATTTTCTTGGTTTTGGTCTTTTAGCATCATCAATAGTTAGTATATTCATGGGATTCACAAGCGCAGTTTGGTTATTCTTAATCCTTATGATTATTAATGGATTATTCCAAGCTATGGGTGCTCCCCCATGTTCAATAATAATAGGTAAATGGTTCTCTCAAAATGAAAGAGGACTTAAAATGGGAATATGGAATACATCACATAATGTAGGTGGTGGACTTATAGCTCCTTTAGCTACTTTATCATTATTTATATTTGGGGCTAATAATTTCCAAAGTATATTCTTTGTTCCTGCTGCAATTTGTATTATTATTGCTATATTCGTATTCTTTGTTGGAGCTGATACTCCTGAATCAGTAGGCTTACCTCCTATTGAAGAATATAGAAATGATTATCCTGAAATTGAAGTAAAAGAACCTATTAATTTAACTACAAAAGAAATAGTAATTAAATACGTATTAACAAATAAGTATGTTTGGTATTTATGCCTAGCTAATATATTTGTTTATTTAATTAGACAAGGTGTAGTTAACTGGATTCCAATATATCTTCAAGAAGCAAAAAACTTCTCTGTTGCTGATTCTAACTGGGCAATGTTCTTATTTGAATATGCCGCTATTCCAGCATCAATACTACTTGGATGGCTTTCAGACGTATTATTTAAAGGTAAGCGTGCTCCTTTAAGTATATTATGTATGATAGGTGTTATATTTGCTGTAGTAGCATATTGGACAACTTCAAGTTACATGGTAACAATGATATCTGTTGCTATAATAGGTTGCTTTATATATGGACCTCAATTACTAATTGGTATGAGCTTAATAGATATAGTACCAAGCTTTGCTGTCGGTGCTGCTGTTGGATTATCAGGTCTTTGTGCATACCTTTTAGGTGAACTTATGGCTGACTTAGTTATTGGATTTATAGCAGATACATTCGGATGGAATGGCGCATTTATATTTATAATAATTGGTGCTTTCATTGCATTAATATTATTATCTTTAACTTTAAAGATAAAGAAAACAGCTAATGAAGAAAACTAAATTTAGTTTTAAATATATATAACTTTCCACGTATTATATAAAATAAAAGTGCTAATGGTGTCCATTAGCACTTTTATTTTTATTTATGGCTTCCGTGAATAACATTAAAGCCTTCTTTTTTTAATATATTTTCATGTCTATCATAATCATTACACTCAACACTTATACATTTTGATATATGAATAGTTTTTACATTATTCTTTCTAAGCTGAGCTATTTTATGTTTCCAATTCTCATCTCTTGTCACCGTATCACAGCATCCTGAACAATAAAAAAAGCTACTTAACTCTTCTTTATTATCTCCATATACTTCAAATGCATCTCTAGAATTATTGTATGCCTTAAAACACCCAGTTCCAGAACATTTGCTCATAAGCTTTCTGCAGGCCATTATTGCTATAGCCATATTATCATCCCTTTACTTAATTTATTTTGAAAGTTATATACATTGGGTTACTATCTTTATGTATTACTGCATCTACTTCATATACTTCTTTTATCAGTTTCGGTGTTAAAACCTTACTAGGCTCTCCATTACTAACGACTTCCCCATCATGCATAACATATAATTTATCACAATAAGCTGTAGCTAAATTCAAATCATGAAGTGCTACAATAACTGTAATGCCTAATGATTTTACAACATTCAATATCTGAAGTTGATGCTTTATATCTAAATGGTTAGTAGGTTCATCTAATATAAGTAAGTCCACCTTTTGAGCAAGTACACGTGCTAAAAGAACCCTTTGCTTCTCTCCTCCTGATAGATTAGAAAAACTTCTTTCATAATATTCTAACATATTTACCTTTTCTAATGAATCTTTAACAATTTTATAGTCCTCAGATGAATCTCCCTCTAAAAAATTCTTATGAGGTGTCCTTCCCATAAGTACTATATCTTTAACCTTTATATCAAAGGATATATTATTAAATTGCCCTAACACTCCAAGTTCTTTTGCTACATTTTTAGGAGATATTTTTGATAAGTCTTCACCATTAAGATACATAGCTCCTGATTTCGGTTTATATATTCTATAAATAGTCTTTAATAAAGTTGACTTACCACTTCCATTAGGCCCTATAATCCCAACAAAATATCCTTTTTCTATATTAATGGATACATCTTTAACTATATCCCTTCCACCTAATTCTACATTTAAATTTTCTGTATTTAACTTCATAAAGACTACCTCTCTCCAAAAGTATAAGTACGTTTTATCATTATATACATAAAGAATGGTGCACCTATTATAGCTGTTATTATCCCTATAGGCATCTCCATATTCTTTAATATAATTCTAGCCAAAACATCAGCCCATACTAAAAATATTGCCCCAATTAGCATAGCTACAGGTAAATTTATCTTATGATTAGTTCCAACTAAGCTTCTTGTAATATGTGGTATCACAAGTCCAATAAATCCAATAATACCACAACTAGCAACTAAGACACCTGTAATAATAGACACTACAACAAGATAAATCTTTCTATACTTATGAAGGTCTATTCCAAGTGTTATAGAAGCTTCATCTCCTAAAAGCATTGTATTCATTACTCTAAATTGAGTTATAAAAAATAATGTACCAAGAGCTACTACTAAGAATGGTATTAAAAGATTTTCCCACTTAGCACCTGTTAAACTTCCCATAGTCCATTCTGTAGCTATACGTACCGCTCCATTATCATTAGTCATATATATCATTAGACTAGAAAATGCTGTACATATAAGATTAACTACTATTCCAGATAAAATCAGCTTAACTGGGGTAATCCTTCCACCTATACTTGAAAGCCTAAATACCATAATTGATGCAATCAAAGCTCCCAAAAATGCAGAAAATGCTACTGAAAAATAGTTACTTGATATAGTTGTCACGCTTGAAGCCATAAGCATAGCAAATGTAGCACCAAGTGTTCCCCCTGATGATATTCCAAGTATATATGGATCTGCCAATGGATTTTGAACAGTTCCTTGCATAACAACTCCACATAATGCAAGTCCCATACCAACAATTACACCAAGTAATACTCTTGGTAATCTTATCTGCCATACAATATCAATCAAAGATGAATCTACACCACTTTCTAAACCATGAATGCCTAAAACTTTATGCGTGATTATTGTATAAACATCTCCAGCAGGTATTTTAACAGATCCAATAGAGACTGATAATATTATAGTTACTAAAAGCAAAAAAACTAAGCCTATTAATATTACAAAATTCTTTTTAAACAAATTCACTTTAAACCATCTCTCACTCATCTATTTGTAAAGTTCAGGATATAATTCTTTAGAGTATTGTTCTATAGCATCAACTACTCTTACTCCACCTGCCCATGTTTCTGCAAGACCTGTTACAACTATGTTATTATCTTTAACTGCAGTTACATTTTTAAGTGCTTTATTATCAGTAAATACTTTTGCAAGCTCTTTACTGTTACTCTCTTTTCCATCTCCAGAATGGATGTATATAATAGCATCTGGATTTGCTGCTACTATTCCTTCTGTACTAATAGTTCCTGACTTATCTTCAATATTAACTGCTCCAGCTTTTTCTACCATATCGCTAACTAAATCATTTTTTCCATATACTCTAAATTGTCCTTCTTTACTCTCTTCTAGTATTAAAACTTTCTTTTTATCCTTTAATTTAGATGTTTTATCCTCTATAGTTTTTAATCTATCTTTTAAATTCTTTACATACTCATTTGTCTTATCTTGAATATTGAATATTAATCCTATATCATTTATATCTTTATATAGATTATCTACAGTAAAGTTTCCAACAGTTTTTACTGTATTTCTTTGAACAAGAGTATTAACTCCTCTATCCTGCCATTCCTTAACATCTCCTAGTTCTTTAGGTGCAAATACACTCTTCCATCCAAATATTAAATCTGGTTTAAGTGATAAAACTTGCTCTTTTGTAGGGTATTTGTCTGATAAAACCTTTACTTTACTATACTGATCTTTTAATCTACCTAATATTGGATTATCAAGATAACAAGTTCCAACTAATTTATCACCTAATCCTAAATCAAGCATAAGTTCAGTAGCTGTTTGATTTGTAGTTACAACTCTCTCTGGTGCTTTATCAAAAGTTTCTTTTATTTCATTTCCTGCAAAGTCATATGTTGTTATCGTTACTGGATAATGTGAATCTCCATTACTTTTATCTTCTGAGGTACTACTATTCCCCTTTGCCTCCTCCTTCTTATTGCTTCCTCCACAAGCCACTAATGACATTGTTAAAGTTAAAGCCATAAGTATTACTATTAGCTTTTTTAATCCCTTATTCTTCATTTGATCTCTTCCTTCCATACCTTAAGCTTTTATATTTATTTTAATTAAAAAAACTCTTTAACTACTCATAGTTAAAGAGTCATAGTATACAAATAAAAAATACTTAGTATAAAAAATGACCTCTCTCTATACTCCGTAGAGATACTTCAAAGATAGGCAGGTCTTCTGACTTAAGTATCATCATTTTCTAAAAAGCCTTCCCATAATTACATAGTGGCATAAAATTTAGAAAACTACTCTATTACAGCGGCGGGACCGTGTGGGATTCTCACCCATTACTTCCCTTTTAATCGATGTATATATCTTAACTATATACTCGAACCTATCTTTTATTATTTTAGAGTATTTCTATGTCAAAACTACTCTAATTTTATATTATTTTGTCAATCTTTGATTTATGTTAACATAGTTTTAATATTAATGTCAATGTACATACTTGCTATATTTACTGTATCTATATTTGCTATATTTTATATACATAAAAATATTCCTATAATCACTTGTCCTTCTTACCGAATTTTCCATAAAAAAGTAATCCCAAAATATCTGATATACGTCCAAAAACACTTCCAAGAATTAATGATATTATAACCGCACTCCAATTACCTCCAGTTCCAAAAGTACTACAAGCACCTAAAAACGCCCCTGGTATAAATTCTAAAGGTCTTGTCTTTGCTTGAATACACATTACAAATGAAAAAAATCCTGTAAGTATATATGACCAAATTGAACCTTCAAGATAACTTGATCCAAGTATTATGCACATTGCCCAAACTACACCTGAAATATTTGCAAAAATAGATTTTTTAAGTCCTACAAATTTGCCACCTGATGCAAAATAACTTGTAAATCCTATAAATCCAACCCATGTTATAAGCCCCAAAGCATCACTAACAAAAGCCCAAACACCAGACAATACACCTACACTTATGGCTACTGCCGTCATTACATCCATGATATTCCTCCTAAGTTTATAAAATTATAAGTTCAAATAAATAATATTTATTATAATCAAATATACATTCAAAATTATATCATATTTTTTATAATTCAATTAAATTTTTAGAGAAATAATCTTTTAAAACAGGACCTAGACTTAAGTCTAGGTCCTAACAAGTTCATATATTACTTTCTCATTTCAATTAATATAAAATGTGAATCTGTCTTTGATTTTATAGATATATCTTCTTCAATGATTTCCATAGCATCTTTTTCATTCACTTTAATATTATTTATTATAGAATTTCCTTCTATTTGTACAAGATATACTTGTCTTCCAGCTTCAACTTTAAATTCTATCTCTTTTCCTTCTTCTAAAAATAAAGTATACATATTAACATCTTGATTTATTTTTATAGCAGCCTTACCTTCCATAGATGATACCATGTGTAAAAACTTATTTTTTCTATCATCAAAATTAAATTCAAAATCTCCATACTGTGGTTTTAATCCTTGCTTATCTGGAATTATCCATATTTGAAGCAGTCTTAACATCTCATCTGATAAATTATGTTCACTGTGATAAACTCCTGTTCCAGCACTCATATATTGCATATTACCTCTTGATAGAGTTCTCTTATTCCCCATACTATCTCCATGAGTTAATTCTCCTGATACTATATAAGTTACAATCTCCATATTTTCATGTGGATGTGTATCAAAACCTTTTCCAGCTTCTATTAGGTCATCATTTAATACTCTAAGTGGTCCAAAATGCATATTATCTATATTAAAATATTCTGCAAAAGAAAAGTGAAATGAACTTTTAAGCCATCCTAAATTACTTTTCCCCATATTTTTATTCTCTAAATGCCTAATCATAATAATCTCTCCTTCTATAATTATATTTATCACTAATTAGTGATAAATGTATAAAAAAATTTATAGTTTTCTAATCTTACTTAATGTCTTTATTAATTGTTCCTTCTCTTCTTCATCTAATACACTAAATATATTCTTTATGTTTTCAAAGTGCTTTGGAAGAATACTCTCTATTATCTCTCTACCTTTCTCTGTTAGACTTATTAAAACTGCTCTACTATCTTCAGGATCTTTTAGTTTTTTAACAAAACCTTCCTTTTCTAGATTTTTAATTATAACAGTTATATTACCTGATGTAGTAAGTATACTGTCTATTATTTGGCATATCTTAAGGTCTCCTTTGCTATATAGAACTTCTAAAACTGCAAATTGTGATGCAGTTAATCCAGAAGGTCTTATAGTTTCATATGATAATTTATCTACCTTTTGATCAGCCCTACTTAGTGCAATTAAACTTGCTAAACTTAACCTTGTTTCTTTATCTCTTACAAATTTATTATCCATGATTAAAATTTATCACTAATTAGTGATATTGTCAAATATAATTTTAAAATAAGGTATTAATAGACTCTCTATTAATACCTTATTTCACATTATAATATTTTTTTATTTTCCCATAAATTCAGCGTATTGAGGTGTTGGCATTCCAAAACCTCCTGCGATCCCCATAAGATCTCCTGTTATAAATGATGAATCATCACTAGCAAAGAATACAACTGCCTTAGCTATATCATCTGGTTTACCCACTCTATTAAGCGGTACATGTCTTACAAATGAAGCTCTAAACTCCTCAGTCATATTTTCTAAAGCAGCTTTAGTTCCAATAAGGCCTGGCAATATAGCATTACACCTTACATTTTGCTTAGCATATTGTGTTGCTATATTTTGTGTTAATGAATTTATAGCAGCTTTTGATACACAATAAGCCATTCTAGATAGATCTGGAACTACAGAACCTATTGATGATATATTGATTATACTTCCTCCACCATTTTTAATCATATGTGGAACAGCTGCCTTACATGGTAAATATACGCTTTGTACATTATCTTGCAATATTTTAAAGAATTCCTCTGTATCCCCATCTACAAGATTCTTATCAAACTTAACGTTAGTACCACCATAATTATTTACTAATATATCTAATCTTCCTTCATTATTTATAACTGTATCTATCATAGTAGTATACGTATCTACTTCTCTTGCATTAAAATGTACAAACTTTGCTTTATAACCTCTCTTAGTTATATTTGCAATAACTTCATTTGCAAGCTTCTCTGATCTAGCTGCAATATACACTAAAGCTCCTTCTTCTGCTAAAGCAGCAGCAGATGCTAATCCTATACCCTTTGTAGATGATGTAACTAATGCAACTTTATTTTCTAATTTTCCCATAACTCAATACCTCCATTTACTGTATATACTATACTTAATAAAAATAATATTTAAAGCATAGTATTCATTTCTAATTATATCCTCAATTTAGCACTCTCTATCTATACAATCAATACTATTATTATTAAATATCTATTACATATTAAAAAACTTTCTCAATATTTAAGGAGGGTATTTTTACCCTCCTTAAATTTATATTCCAAACTATTGTATTAATTACTTTTATCTATATTCTGCGCCTGCATCGACCTTTGTTACTTGAACTGCAACCATTTCCTCAGTAGTTCCATTTATTATTTCATGCCATTCACCTGTTTTTACAAAAACAACAGCACCTGGATCTACATTATGTGATTTATCACCAACTAACATTTTTCCTTCACCCTTTAAGAATACAAAAATCTGCTCACCCTTAGGATGTCTATGAGATCTTAATATTTGATTAGGCTTAAAGTAGTATACTTCTGATGTTATATCATTACCTGCAAAAACTGGTATCTTAGGTACAACATCTCCACCAAATTGCTCTAAAGTCCCATCTAATAAGTGTTTTTTAATAACTTCCATAGTATAAAATCTCCTTCTAAATATAATATTTTACTAATTTATATATACCTAGTTTTTCTCTTAAGTCACTTATATTATTCATATATTTATAGTTAAAATTTATATTCTACAAGATACAATTAATTTATACTTGGACTTATATTTTGAAACAATTAATTTTTGCTTTGTCATTTTTTAATCTGAAATATATAATTTTTATTTATTTTCATAATATTTTATTAATGCTTGTGTTCCTAAATCCCCCATGCCTTCATCTTGAAGCTTTTCATACATTTTTAACACATCTTCCAGTATATCTAACTCTAAGTTAACATCCTTTGCTTCATCATCTGCAATTTTCATATCCTTTATATAATGTTTTATAAAGAATCCTGGATCAAAATCTCCTTTAAGCATTCTTGGTGCCATATTACTCATTTGCCAGCTTCCAGCAGCACCTTTACTAATACTATCTAACATTTTATCTACATCTAGTCCAACCTTTTTGGAATATGTTATAGCTTCGCATACTCCAGCTATAGCACCACCTAATGCTATTTGATTTGCCATTTTGGTATGTTGTCCACTTCCAGCTTCACCTTCGTATATTATGTTAGTTCCAAGACTTTTAAAAACATCTAAACATTCTTCAAAAGCATCTCTGTCTCCACCAACCATAACTGATAACGTAGCATTTTTAGCTCCAACATCTCCTCCTGAAACTGGTGCATCTAAGGCGAAAATATTTCTTTTCTTTGCTTCATCATAAATCCTAATAGATAACTTTGGACTTGTTGTTGTCATATCTATTAAATATGTTCCTTCTTTTGTATTTTCTATTATTCCATCTTCTCTAAAGTAAACTTCCTCTACATCCTTTGGATATCCCACAATAGTTATTACTACATCCTTATCTTTAGCACAACTTTTAACATCATTACACCAAGTTATACCTTCTTCTATTAAATCTAATACCTTACTTTTTGTGCGTGTATAAATTGATACATCAAATCCATTCTTAACTAGATTTCTTACCATAGATTTTCCCATTACACCTACACCAATGAATCCTATCTTTTTCATTTATATACCTCCCAAAAATCAAATAGAATATATTACTAATTACTTTTTATTATATCATTATAAAATATATAATTTAGAATATAAAAAATAGATTCAAGATTACCCTAAAATTATCTTGAATCTATTTATATAAACTGGTGTAGTTTATACTAGTTCTTCTCTATCTTTCTTCTCATTATGAAAAAATATTCCTATAGTTAAAATTAATCCTCCCCATAATACAGTTGAGCCTAATGCAAATAATACTAAAGCCGCTGTTGTCATAAATACATTCCCTCCTTTTACTAAGTTAAAGCCTATATTATTCTGATATATAATCTTCAATTTGCTTATCCTTCCAAGGTTTCTTTGAAAGTATTAATGCAGTAATTATTCCAAAAGCTATTACACTCCATCCATACAATAAAAGTTCTGATAAATTATATCCTCCATAAGGTGTTTTAATTTCTGTAAGAAGGCTTTGAACTAACATAAATATTAATATAGATGGTGTAACATACTTAACTACTACATCCCACCACTTTCCTATGCTAAAATAAGAAACTCCATTAGTATGAACACGAATCTTCTCTGGAGTTATTATCCAGCCAATTAGAATTACCTCTAATAATCCAACTACAACTATTCCATAGTTATTTATAAAGTTGTCTATTATATCTAATAGATATAAACCTGCTCCTGTTGCAAAAAGCGTACTAATTAAAAATCCTATTAAGCATATTGTTGTAACAACTTTATTTCTACTCCATCCAAACTTATCTTGAAAAGGTGCAGCTACTGCCTGTGTTAAAGATACTGATGATGTTATTCCAGCAAAGATCAAGCATAAGAAAAATAAAGTTCCAAGCAATGTACCTATTGATCCCATAGTTGTAAATACTTGCGGAAATACTACAAATGCAAGTCCTACTCCACTTGATACAACTTCTGATACTGAGACTCCTTGAGCTGTTGCCATATATCCTAAAATAGCAAATACTGCTATCGCAGATAAAAATTCAAATCCGCAATTTGCAAATGCAGTCATAAAAGCACTATTATTTATATCTGTCTTCTTTGGTAGATAACTTGAATAAGTTATCATTATTCCCATAGCCAAACTTAAAGAGAAGAATACTTGTCCGTAGGCAGCAATCCATACCTTTGGTTCCATAACCATTGACCAATCTGGAGTAAATAATGTGTTAAGCCCTTTAATTGCACCTTCTAAATTTACAGATCTAACTGCAATTATTATCATAATTACAACTAGCATAGGTAAAAGTATCTTATTAGCTTTCTCTATTCCCCCTTTAATTCCCTTATAACAAATAAACCAATTTACTATCCATACAAAAGCTATTCCAAGTAATATATACCATACAATTCCCCCAAGTTCTAAAGGTGAATTACTTAGGTTTAGAAAATTATTATGGAAAAATGTATTTGTGTCACTTCCCCATCCTTTACTAAAACTAAGACCTAAGTAATTAGTTGACCAGCTAAGTATCATTGAATAATAAATCAATATTATAAATGCACTTATAGTTGGCCACCATCCAAGCCATTCCCAACTTTTCTTTCCTCTTGCAATAGCTAGAGGAGTTGACCCCTTATATTTATGCCCCATTCCATATTCTAAAATCAAAAGTGGAATTCCTGCTGTAAATATAGCAACGAAGTATGGAATTAAAAAAGCCCCTCCTCCATTTGCATATGCAACATAGGGAAACCTCCATATGTTACCAAGGCCTACTGCTGAACCTACTGCCGCAAGTATAAATCCAAGTTTTGATCCCCATTCTTCTCTTTTATCCTCCATTTTAATTCCCCCTTTTTATATTTTGGCTAATACACATGAATCCATTATATGTATATTATTATAAATTATTAATTAAATCAATATTTTATTATTAATTTATATATTTTAAAGATATTTTATTGATATTGTATGATGAATTATATGATTTTGTTATCACTTTATTATCAGTCCATAAGATATTTTTTGAATATATAATAATTACTTTAATATAATATTGTAATTATTTTGCATTTTTTATGTTTTTCATTAAATCAAATTCATTTTAATTCTCTAAAACATTGACTTTAAGATAATATTATATTAGAATTTATATGATATTGATTATCAATCTAAAAAGAAAAGAGGTCTCATATGTATTTAATTTATTCATTAATAGTAGTAATACTCATGTCACTACTATTTACAAAAACAATCAGAAATCATTCTAAGATTTTTTATTCAATCTCCTCTATAGCAGCTATTACCACAACTATTTATGAAATTTTAAGATTAACTTCTAATTTAAAATTACAGGGAATTATAGCTAATTTAGAAAAGGCTTCTATGAAGGGAAATATAGCAATTGCATTTTTTGTATTAGTAATGTTTGCAGGTGCATTAAACTCAAGATGGGCCATAACTAAGAAATTATTAAGCATAAGAGCTGAACTAGCTATACTTGGATCTATACTTATACTTCCACATTGTGTAATGTATTTTGTTAGATTTATAGTTAAATTATTTAATAATCAACCTATAAAACCTTTATACTTAATTTATTTAATTGTAGGACTTATAGCTTTCATTATAATGATTCCGCTATTCATAACTTCACTTAAGAAGTTTAGAAGTAAAATGAAATATAAGGATTGGAAAAAGCTACAAAGATACGCTTATCCATTTTACCTTTTAGCTTATGTACATATATTACTTGCATTATTAAATAGCAAGCAAGTAGATTTATTAAAATTAATAACATATACAGTTTTATTTGGTGTTTATTTTATTCTAAAGTTAGTAAAAACATTTAGTAAAAAGAATTAATTCTAATAAAAATAACCTAGTTAAACAGACAAATCGTCTATTTAACTAGGTTATTTTTAATGAATATATTCTTAACTAATTTTACTAAACTTTCTATACCTTATCATTGCTACAATTGTCGCAACACTACATATTACCCCTGCAACTACGAATACCCAATCCATTCCATATATAAATACATCATTTCTTCCTAGTATATAGTTATCCACTTGATATCCTATCTTATAGCTCATTCTATCATATAAAAGTGTCGTAGCTAATGTGTAGCCAAATACCATCCCTAAATTTCTAAGTAATGAATTTACACTTCCAGCTATTCCAAGCTCATTTTTCTTAATTTCTGCCATTACTAAAGAATTGCTTGGAGATTTAAATATTCCATTTCCTACTCCCATAATTACACTATATATTCCTAAAATCCATATACTTGTTCCTTCTTTAACTGTCCCCATTAAGAATAACCCTAAAGTTAAAAGTATAATACCAATTAATGAGATAAGTTCTGCATTTAACTTATCTGAAAGTGAGCCACTAAATGGTGATACAATAGCTAATGCTATAGGATATATCATAAGAAACATACCAGTTTCAAATGGTGACATCTTAAGTACATCTTGCAAGTAGAATGGTAATAATATTGATACACAACTTATTCCTATAAATGATATACATCCACAAAGCACACTTAAAGAAAATAATTTTGTCTTAAATAATTTTAGATTTAAAACTGGTGATTTAACTGTCATTTGTAGATATATAAATATTGAAAATGAAATTATAGAAATTAAAAATCCAAGTAATATGGGTGCACTCGTATATCCTTTAAATTCACCTTCTGTTACTGATAATACTATTGATACTATAAATACAGCAAATACTAAAGTTCCTCTAATATCAATTTTTTGTTTTGTATCATTTTGCACTTCATTTAATACAAATTTTGATGCTATAAAGTTTATTATGCCTATTGGTATATTTATATAAAATATACAGTCCCATCTAAATGAAACTATTATTCCTCCAAGAGCTGGTCCTATCATTGTACCTAAAGCTACTGCACTTGCCGCTATTCCCATGGCTTTTCCTCTTCCTTCTTTTACAAAGGTGCTTGTTATTATTCCCATACTATTTGCCATAGTGCAAGCTGCACCTGTACCTTGAATTACTCTTGCAACTATAAGTAATGGTAAAGTTTTTGATATACCTCCCATTAGTGAACCAATAGTAAATATTAAAATACCTATTTTAAAAACACTGCATTTACCCTTTATATCTCCAAGTCTACCGCATAATAATATCAGTACTGATATTGTCATAAGATAGCTTGTAACAATCCATTGAACCCCTGCCATACTTACATTTAAATGATGGGATATCATCGGTAACGCAACATTTACAATGCTTCCATCTATACACGTCATAAAAGTCATAGTTACTACGCAAATTAATATCTTCCATTTTTTAGACGAGCTGATTTCTTCATTAACTTTATTCATTTTACTACCCTCCTATAATATAAATATAAGTTTATTATAGGAGAACTTTATTAACTTTTTACTCCGCTAGTATGTATATTATTTAAATATATATATATGTGACTATTTAATTTACAATTAGTCCATTAATTATACTACTACTAAAAATAAATAAGATAAGCTACATTTATGTGTAGCTTATCTTATTTATTTTTTCTATATATCATACCTCTATGACTGACCTCACTTATTGGCCCATAACTATCTTCATCAATAGTAGTTAAAGCTTTAGTTAATTCTTCAACGTGCTCTTTCTCTTCTCTAATAATTTGATTTATTATACAAACTATAGATTGATCTTTTATATTGTTTATAAATTCTTCGTAAAGTATTATAGCTTCTAACTCACCTTTTATTAAAATCCTTATAGCATCAAGTAAGTCCCCCTTTTCAACTTTAGTGCTTTCTTTATATTTTTGCTTTGAATATATATTAATCTCTGAATAAATCTTCCTCTTTAATTCTCCCTCTTCTCTATCTACCTTTCTAAGTGCATCTAAAAACATACCATAATGCACTTTCTCTCTTTTCATTATTTGATAAAAAATATCCTTTACTTCTTTATTATCAGTTAATGATATAAAATGGCTATAATCATCTATTGCTACTATTTCTGCTATCATTCCCTCTCTTAAAAAAGTTTCTATATTTCTTTCCATACCTTGCGGTTGTCTCTCTGTAGTATAACTCATAAATATCTCCTTTAATAAATTCGTACAGTTTTAGTTTATTAAAATTAAAATACTATTGTTACATAAATATATAACAAAATTAAAGCATCACTTATATAGTTAAGCGATGCTTTAATTTTAAATAACTCTATTTATTTTTTATTTGTAATTTATAGTTTCCACTATCTGAATTTTCATATTTATAAACACATAAATAGTACTTTCCTGGCTTCGCTTTATAAGTATTAGATAACTTATTACCATCTTCTTTAGCATAAGTTACATAGTTATTTAAATCATCAGCTGAATACAGTATCCAATTCATACCTATATTATTGCTATTTTCAACTAATATATTTAAATCACTTGAGTCTTTTACATCAAAGCTATAAATATCCTTAATATCCTCACCATTTAAGTTTCCTAATATTTTGCTGTTATTACTTACTTTCATTGCACTTTTAAATTCATCATTTTTTTCAACTTCTTTTATAAATTCTTGTTGTTCTTGACCTTTATCTGTTAATGGTCCATTAACGTTTAATGTATAATCTCCAGCTTTTCCATCATAACTATATACACTAATATAGTATCTACCTGGCTTTAATGTTGCTTCACCTGCTTTTAATACATTATCATTACTAGTTGGATACATTATATACTTACTTAAATCATTTTCATTATAAACAAGCCATGTCATTCCTACTGAATTTATATTTTCCATACTAATGTTTACTTTTCCTTCTTTATCAACATCAAAATAATATTTATCAGTAGAATCATCTTTAGATAAACTTGCTTTTACAAGAATATCTGATTTTGATATTTTGTTTGCTTTTTCATATGAATTATTTGGTTCTGACTCTGTAATTGTACCACTTGGAACTCGTTTAGTAATTTTAACTTTTTTACTAGCTATATTTGTTGCACCTAGATTATCAGTAACCTTTAATTTAATAGTATACTCACCTATTTTATTAAATTCATGATTAACTACTGCTTTATCAGATGTAGTACCATCTCCAAAATCCCATTCATAACTTTTAATTTGTCCATCTTCATCTTTTGAAGTACTTCCATCAAACTTTACTTCTTTTCCTATTGATGATGTATCATCTGATTTGATAACTGCTTTAGGTATTTTATTATTTTGTTTTTCATTAACATTTAAACCATGGAATACAACATCATATTGATAGTTACCATCTTTATCTACTCTGTGATTAACAAAGTATGCAGTAACAGTTTTATATCCACTCCACTCTTTATTAGATAAATCTTTTAATATCTTATCTAATTTTGAGTTCATATCTTTCCAATCTGAAGCTTCACCATTACTCTTAGTTCCTGTATATGTTCCTCTTATATCATAAGTATTAAAGAATTGAGATTTTTCTTCTGTAGTAGTTACATCTTTTATGCTTGAAACTTCTTTTATATCATTACATACCTCATTTATATTTTTATAAGGATGACTTTCTGTATAATCATCTGATACTAAAGGTACATTTAAGTTTTGAAGATTTTTTAATAAACCATCCATATAATCTTGATACTTATTATTTAAATTAGAGTCACTACTCATTGATTCTATATAATCTTTATATCCTCTAGCATCATTATGTTTTATATAATCTGTCATTTTCTTAAACATATCTATATTGTTGTTGTACATATAATTTGAGAATGCAAACCCATAGTGATAGAATTCCCATGAACCATATTTTGCATGAAGTAAATCATTTAAAGACATTCTGCTATTTCTATCATATGCTATATTTTGAGCTACTGACTTTCTTGGTTTTATTCCATCTGTTCTAGTTGATCCTGCAAAGAATTCTGCTGTTCCCTCTTCATACCAAGTTAATGATCCATCTTTATAGAATTCTCCTTGTCCAAACATCCCTGGAATAACATATCTTGCTTGAAGATAATGAGTAAATTCATGACGGAATAATTCTTCTAAAGTATATATACTCTCCTCTGGAGTTCTTTCATACGTAAAGAATGTTCCAACACCTTCAATATAAATTCCACCATTATCAGTGCTATATCCATATAATTTTTGATTTAACTTATACTCTTCTGGTGAGTTATATATTACTACAGTTAGTACATCATCTGGATTTCCTTGCTCTAATGCCTTATCATTTTGAACTACCCTCATAAATTGAGCTTTAACTTCTTTTGAAGCCCAATATAATCTCTTTATTTTTTCTTCTGATACCTTATCTCCAGCTTTAACTATAAACTTTCCATCATCAAACTTGTAAGTTTTTGATAAATATTTATCTTTTGCATCTTCTTTTATTTTATTAAAGTTTATATCTTTTCCATATTCGTCTTTTCCATTAAAATTACTATCTAAAGAACTAGCTGCTTCTATATATTGATAAGATAAATATGGATATGTATGCATTGCATCCTCTAAAGCTCTTTGTGAATATCTAGGATCTACCCTAAATTTTCCCATTCTCCCTGTAAAATAAAGTGCATTATTAACAAGCCAAGCATTATCCTTATTCATTCTGTTTCCTAATAAACATAAACTCTCTAATTGATCCATATAAGGATTAATCTTACCATAAAAAATTGTATCTTTTGCGTCATAAGAGCTTGTATTATATAAAACTGAGTTAGTATAGTAATCTATTCCCTTAAGTAAATTATATACTGCATTCCCCTTTGCATTATCCTTTGCATATTCTTTAGAATTATCATTAAATTGACTAAGTATGTTTCTTGAATTATTTATAACCTCAGGATCCGCTGACGCATTCCCTATAAGTCTTCCAAGTGCTTCTACTACTCCATCTTGAGTTTTTGTACCTAGTCTAAAATTACTATTAGATTCAATAGCTTTCATAGCAGGTAAACATCTATTCTTAAACTCTACAGTATTTAAGTATGATAACTGATTATTATAATATCCAAGATAATATCCGGCTCTTAAGAATTCTACTAAAGTTGGTATACCTTTATTATCAGTACTTGTATAACTTCTACCACTATCCTCTAGTGCATATATAATAGCTTGTACACGGTCTTTATTATTAAAGAACTTATACGAACTATCACTAAATTCAAATAAACCTGGGACATTCTCATAACTTATTTTTTTTATTACTGAAACTAAGTCACTATAGTTCATTCTATTTAATTCATCCAATGTATAATTTCTACTTTTATTATTACTTTGAACTTTAGTTGCATAGCCTTGTGGAATATTATTAGTTGGTACTACATTTTTATATACATCTTTTTTAATTAAGTCATTACTACTAACTTCTCTAGTTAATTCTGTATTATTGACTTGATTTTTCTGTGCTGCAAATACAGGAATTGAACTATTGAATAAAAGAAATGCTGTTAATGTTAATGCTACTCCCCCTTCTCTAATTAGTTTTAACTTGTTTGATTTTTCTTTAAATCCTTTCTCTTTTGTAATCATAAAATCCTCCTATGTAAAGTAATTATTTATATAAATATACTTTTAATTTATAAAAGCATATTACATACACCAATCAGTTTAGATAATTGATTTTATTATTAAATTTATTTTTTAATTACACTATATTTATAATTAAAAATATGTTAAATACTTCACAAGTATATCACTATATTTTAAATAATTCATAAGAAAGAAGTGAAATCGTACTATTATTTAACATTTTATATAAAATTTGTACAAAAAAAAGAGCCTATATACATAGACACTCTTTTTTATATTGTCTACTATATAGGCTTCAGTTTAATTTATTAAAACTCATTTTTATTATTTATTTCATCAATTTACATATAGCATTTGTAAAATCAACTGGGTCTTTTATATCAATTCCTTCTATAAGTAATGCTTGATTATATAATAAATCTGTATATAGTTTAAACTTATCTTTATCATGCTCATATGCATCTTTTAATGCTTTAAATACATCATGATTTATATTTATTTCTAAAACTTTATCTGCCTTTACACCTGGACTGTTAGGCATAGCATTTAGAATCTTTTCCATTTCAAGAGTTATCTCACCCATAGTTGATAAACATACTGGATGATTCTTTAATATCTTTGATTCTTTTACGCTTGTAACTTTATCCTTTAATAGATCCTTCATAGCTTCAAAGATTTCTTTATTTTCTTTTTCATCTGCTTCTGATACTTCTTTATTGTCTTCTGATTCTATTCCTAAGTCTCCGCCAGATACTGATCTAAATTCTTTATCTGCATACTTAATAAGCATCTTTATAGCAAATTCATCTACATCTTCAGTAAAGTATAGAACTTCATATCCTTTATCTAATAATGCTTCTGTTTGTGGAAGTTTTTCAATTCTCTCATTTGATTCTCCAGTTGCATAATAGATATATTTTTGATCTTCTTTCATTCTTTCTACGTATTCATCTAGTGTAACTAGTTTCTTTTCTTTTGATGAGTAGAACATTAATAAATCTTGTAACACTTCTTTATTTGCTCCAAAGTCATCATATACACCATATTTTAATTGTCTTCCAAATGATTTATAGAATTTTTCATACTTTTCTCTTTCATTCTTTAGCATGTTCTTTAATTCATTTTTTATCTTATTTTTAATATTTTTAGCTATAAGTCTTAGTTGTCTATCATGCTGTAACATTTCTCTTGATATATTAAGAGATAAATCTGGTGAGTCTACTACCCCTTTAACAAAACCAAAGTAATCAGGTAATAAGTCTCCGCACTTATTCATTATTAGAACACCATTTGAATATAATTCTAATCCTTTTTCATATTCTTTTGTGTAGAAATCATATGGAGTATTTTCTGGTATAAATAATATTGCATTATAACTTATCATACCATCAACACTTATATGAATATGTTTTAAAGGCTTATCAAATCCATAATGTTTTTCTAAATAGAAATTATCATAATCTTCATCAGTAAGTTCTTTCTTATTCTTTTTCCATATAGGAACCATGCTATTTACTACTTTAAGCTCTTTAACTTCTTCGTATTCATCTTCACTACCTTCTTTAAGCTTTTTAGTAGTTATATCCATCTTTATTGGATATCTTATAAAATCTGAATACTTCTTGATCATTGCTTGTAATTTATATTCATTTAAGTATTGATCATAATCTTCATCTTCTAAATTTTCTTTTATCTTAAGAATAACTTCTGTACCTACACTATCTTTAGTGCAAGGTTCAATTGTATATCCATCTTCCCCTTCTGATTCCCACTTGTAAGCTTCATTGCTTCCAAAGGGCTTACTTATAACAGTAACTTTATCAGCTACTAGGAATGCTGAATAAAATCCAACACCAAATTGACCTATTATATTGTGTTCATCATTAACTTCATTTTCTTTCTTAAACTTTAGTGACCCACTTTGAGCTATAACACCAAGGTTATCTTCAAGATCTTCTTTTGTCATTCCAATACCAGTATCACTAATTGTTAGTGTTCTGTTTTCTTTATCAGGAGTTATCTTAATGTAGTAGTCATCTTTATTAAATTTTATGGAATCATCTACTAATGCTTTATAGTAAATTTTATCAATGGCATCACTTGCATTAGATATAAGCTCCCTTAAAAATATCTCTCTATTTGTATAGATTGAGTTAATCATAAGGTCTAATAATCTTTTAGACTCTGCTTTAAATTGTTTCTTTTCCATATCTAATTCTCCCTTCATAATAAAAACATTTACTAAATTACATATTGTAATAATTTATTTAAACCTTATAATTAGCACTCTAATCTAGAGAGTGCTAACCATACTTTTTATATAACATATTTTTAATTTTATGTCAATAAAAGTTACATTATATACATTATATATTAAAATTTCTAAATAGTAGTTGCTTAACAATTGTTATATAATGTTATTAGCTAAATATAGAAGTTAGAGGGGATACATAATGCAAAAGAAAAAACTAATAGTAATAATTTTAGGAATATGTGCAATAGCCGTAATTGGAGGATTTTCATTTAACTATTATAGGAAGGAAACTAAATTTTCTAATTATATAAGCACTGCAAATAAACTTATATCTGACGGAAACTATTCTGAAGCTACCTCAATGATAAATGAGGCTAAGGAAATAAAAAACTCTACAGAAGTAAAAGACGCCAAAAATTTACTTAAGTTAACTGAAGAACAATCAAAAATATATGACGAAGGACTAAATCTAGCTAAACAAGAAAAATACACAGAAGCAATAAATGTTCTAGAAAAAATTGATAGTAATGCTACTCAAATAAAAGATAAGGCTAATAAAGAAATAGCCTCACTAAAAAATAAACTGATATCAACATATGTTGATAATGCAACTAAGTTTATAGATAAATCTGATTTTACAAATGCTAATAAGGAGATAGATAAGATTGCATCTATCAATAGTAATGATAGTAATATACAAAAACTAAAAGATTCAATAGATTCAAAAAAGAAAGAGCTTGTAGCTACTTATAAATCAAAAGCGACTGAAGCAATTAAGAATGATAATTTTAATGCTGCTAATAAATCAATTAACAAACTTCAATCTATAGGCGCTAATGATGAAGCTATTAAAAGTTTAAAATCTAAATTAACAGATAAAGAAAAAACTCAAAAGTATTATAACTGTAGATATAGAGGTATATCAGACACTCAAAAACAAAGTACTATGTATTTTGCAGCAGCTCCTAGTAAACCATGTATAACTAGATATTATAACCCTGATTTAATGACAGAAAAAATCTTTATAGACTTCTATCATGCCAATATTGAGCCTAAATTATATGAGGGTTATTCTTATGTTTTACGTAGTACAAAGGATAATAATTATGGACTCTTATTTGTATGTGAACCTAATGAAAATTATGAGTTCAATATGGGCAAAATAGGTCAAGATGGATTATTAGATATATATAGTGACTCAGCTGCATACTGTGGAATACACGGTGATAAAGTTGTATACTATAGCTTACAAACTCAACAACCTATAGGACCTTTATTATTAAGATAATTATATTAATATATAGAATTATCTTTAAAGCGAGTCAAAAATGACTCGCTTTTTATTAAAAATATTATAATTAACCTCTCTTTTTTAATACACTTATGCCAGCTAAAATAAATCCTATTGCACCTGCCATAAATCCTAAATTATTTCTACCTGTATCAGGTATTGGTTTATTGTTATTCGCTCCTCCAGATTCTGTATTGCTATCATCTTTATCAGTTGTATCACCTGGTTTTGTATTTGGACCTTCCTCTTTATCTGTATCTCCATTATTTTCTTTATCATTCTTAACCACTAATTTATCAATTGATTCTTGCAGACTTTTAACTGCCTTATCTACTTGTTCCTGATTCACATCTTTATCATTTAATATCTCTTCTGCTTCTTTTAATGCACCTTTAACTACTTTAGCTGTCTCATCTGTATATTTTGATAAGTCTAATTTTTTTGTAGTACTAACCAAATCTTTTAATTTACTCTTATCAACTTCCTTTGGAGCTTCAACAGTACCCTCTTTAGTTATAATTTCATATATCTTAGGTAATGGTTTTGATGAATCAAATTCAAGTTTTACTTCTAATATTGTTTTTTTAACATCAAATGTTTTAAACTCTTCATCAAGCTTTCCAACTTGAATCCATTTACCATCGATACCTTTAATGCTAACTTTAGCATCGCTTATATTTTTATCATCTTGTAAAAACATTAATTCCTGAACATCTGTAACTCTACTCATCTTATAAACAATATTATCCCCAGTCTTAACTGATTCTGGAGAATATGCTGTTGAGAAATCTCCATCATAAAGGTTTTTAAATTCTCCTTTTGGATTCCCTGTAACTAACTCAACATAATCATTTCCTTCGTTCTGTACTGTTTTGTTAACTTCAATCTCATATAATTGAACCCAATAGCTTGAATTACCTTCTGTATTTGAACCGTTTGCTTTTATTCTAATGTATCTTGCCATTTTACCTTCAGCATTGATAGCTGCAACCATCTTTCCATTTTCTTCAACATACTTTAACTCACCTAATGAAGTCCAATTGTCTCCATCTACTGAGATCTCATATTCTGAATTTCTCATACGATCTGAAACAGCAAAATAAGATTTTATATCATAAAGAGGTATAACTGATCCTAAATCAACCTTAATATGATGTCCTTCAGCTGATGGTTTATTACTCCAATATTTTGTTTCCATATCTCCATCAATAGCATTTTCAATATTATTACCATCATGAGTTCCTATATTTTCCGAAATTGATAACTTAGCTTTGTATATTGGTGTGACCTCTAACTTTTTAATATCCTGAGATATACTATTATCTGAAGTATTAATAACTCTTATAAACGTAGCGGCAACATTCTCCTTTGATGTTACTACTCCATCTATCACTTCTGTTTCTGCCTTAATCCACTCAATTCCATTTAATGAATATTGAAGTTCTATATTGTCATAGTTATCAGATTTTAATTCTATTTTATCTAGCATCATAGCTTTTGGTATTGCAAATCCAATATAATCATTTTTATTCATCTTTATATTTGATACATCATTTATACTATATTTACCTGCTTGAGTTTTTACCTCTACTTTTTGTATATCCTTAACATTACTAATTACTTTAGATGATTTATCTCCATTTAGTGTCTTTGACATCATATCCTCAGCTTTTTTTATAGTATCAGAAACTAATGGCTTAAGAAGTTTAGTTCCAACATCAACTATATATTCTTTAGCTCCCTCTGACTCTATCCTATCTACAGTAAAATTATTCATTGAATCTAGTTTTTGCTTTGCTACTTTAGTATTAGTAATCCATTCTTTAATATTACCTTCTTCAGCTGCAATTATTGACTTCATAGCTGATATCCCTGATTCACTTAAAGCTTCATATGCTCCTAAAAACGGTGTGATTTCCTTAAGCAAATTCTTATTTTTTAGTTTTGACTTTAAAGTTTTTGCATCAGATTTTAAAGTGTTAAATTCATTTAATAATACAGTAGCTGCCTTCTTTATTGATTCACCCTTTTGTATTGCATTTTTAAATGAATCAATTTTCTCTTTTAAATAAACTGACTCATCAAATATAAATGGACCACTTGCTCCCCCATCATCGCTTAAGTATGAAATATTTGATGCAAATCTTTTAAATTCTTCTGATGCTTCTGGAACAAGTTCCTCAATAGACCTTTCCCAACTTTTCTGATATTTAAATTCATTTGTATTCCATGTATAATCTGCAATACTATATAATGCTACCTTTGAAGCTTCTGCTTGATTCATAGGATTTGAGAAAAATCCAGTAACATTATCTAAATCTGGATTTAAATTAGGCATTGGTGCCATTAAAAGCTTAGAATCACAATAATCATTTACTGGATAGTTCCACCAAACAGCAACATCTTTATCTACACCTGTTGCAGTTTTCGGCCATTCAAAGACTTCTTTAGATACATTTGACATAGTAGCATGTCCAGTCCACATCACTTCAATATCCTTATCTAAAGTCTGCATAAATGGTTTAAAATATCTATCTATATTAGGTCCCCAAGCTGAATTATATCTTGCTGAAATAACTATCATAGGTGCAACATCACCTTTAGCTTTAACAAACTCTTTATTTATTCTGTTAATCCACTCAGCCTGAAGTTTCCCTCTACTCCAATCATCAGTATCATCAAATAATACTCCAAATTGACGAACTCCTAAGCTATAAAGCTGCTCAAATTTATTAATTATAGCTTTATAATCTTCATCTGTAAATTGAAGCGTTGCACCTGGATGGATTGTCCAGCAAAAATTCAAATTATTATCTGTCCCTGCCTTTGCAAGTTCTGCAATTTCTTTTGCCTTATCTTCTGGATATAACTTTTTCCACTCTGCTCTATGATATATATCATCTTTCGGAGCATATATATAGGTATTCATTTTATATTCACTGGTATCTTTCATAAGGCTTTTTCTATCTTCATGACTCCAAGGAGTTCCATAAAATCCTTCAATAAATCCTCTATGCTTAATCTCTGGATTATCTGATATAACAACCTCAGCTATTTTATTTGAACCAGTTGATTGATCTAATATTTGATCTAATGTTAATACACCATAATAAACACCATCTTTATCAGTTCCCGTAATTTTTATAATTCCATTTTTATTTACATCATCACTTGTACTAAGTATATATCCCTCTTCCTTTTTAAGAGTCCCTAATTTATCAGCTATTCCTTCAGTACAATCATCACAATGTTCTTTATCAGATGATAAAATTATATTTGCTTTTTTATCATCTACTTTTTCAGTTACTTCATATGAAATCTTATGTTTATCTAGACTCTTCTTAAGTCTCGGTAATGTTGCTTTTTCTTGCTCTCCATGAACAACAATATTTACCTTTCCTTTAAGTTTAAACTCTTCTTGTGATTTATACTCTATCTTCTGAGGCAATGGATATATATCAAGTTTTTTATTAACTATATCCACAGGTTCTTTAGTTGCTGTCATCCCATAAGCTAATGGTGTTGCAAAAGTAGTAATTCCAAGTGATAAAAAGCATGTAGTTGCTACCCCTATCTTCAAAGCTTTTTTCTTTTTATTTCTAAGCATATTATTTCTCCTTAAATTTATTATTTTATAAAACTATAAAATTAACTATTACAATTTATTTATACAATATTTTCCATTAATTTCATATAGAATATTTTTACTTATATTGCACTTTATTTCAAAATTATTATTAATTTAAATTTAGTATTATATATGCTCACAAAAAAAGGTTAAGACTATGTTATCAATAACATAGTCTTAACCTTTAACATCTCTTTAGTTTTTTCTAATTACTTATCAAATAAGCCTCCACCATTACCAGTTTTAACACCCTTAGAAGCTATATTTCCTATACTCTTTTTAGCTTTCATACTATTTTTAGTACTAGAACTTTTCTTCTTCTTTTCTTCTATAAGCTTTTTCATCATTTCTATATTTTTATTCATACTATATATCCTCTTTTATAAATACCTAATACTAGTGAGTATTGCTTGCACCAGCACTTTGCTTTCCGTATCTATCTGGTATTTTCTTTCCTGATTTTTTGGTTACCTTTGCTTTCTTTTCTTCTAAAAGCTTTTTCATCATCTCTACATTTTTATTCATTATAAAATCCTTCTTTCAATGTAGTCTTCTACATCATCTTATTTTACTTGTCTTTTATTTTAAATAAATGATATCATACATTATATTTACTTAAATCAACGAAAATCAATTCATCTAAACACTTCTAATATATTTAGTGGTATCTAAATATATTAATTATAATCATATTACTATAAATGAGTATCAATGTATAGTTTAACCTAAACTAAGAGTTACATATATGAGTAGTTATTCTTATATCTAAATATTTTATATATTATTATTAAGTACTAATGTACCATCATTTATTATTGCTGGTTTGGTATAGAAAAATGATGATGTAATCATATTTTTATTTACTTCTCCATTTGCAGTTATAGTCCATGTACCACCTTCACAAGCACTAAGTATAATCCCTTTAGATTTATTTATTTTTATATCTCCATCATAAAATTGACATCCTACAAACATATATCCAACATCAACATTATTGCATACAAGAGACTCATCTAAATTATGATTAAATTGACATGAAACAGCGCTACCATGTGAATTGTTTGGATAATCAGAACCCCCAACTACATACATACCTGATTTATTTCTATTAAAAGAACAGTTAGAAAACATATTATTTCCTCCAGCATTTACGCATCCTATATTATTCTTAGCTGAAGTTATATTTGTAAACTGAACATATTCAGCTCTTTTATCTAATGTTACTCCATAACTATTCTTTTCAAATCTACAATCTCTAACATGTAGATTCTTATAATACTGTGATATATTATTATATCCTATTTCAGTACAATACAACCCACTTTTATCAAAACCTTCAACTAAAATATTATCTAATAATACTCTTTCACATTTCTTAACATATATCCCTATATGTTCTCCTCTATTTGGACAGTATTCTTCCATATTAAATCCCTTTACTTTTATATTACTTATAATAGCATTTACACCATCTCCTATAAATAGACAATGCTTATTTATAATATCTTCATTTAATATTATAGTTGAACCTAAAGTGCCTACTATATGGGTATTATTCCTTATAATCAAACTTTCAGTTAAAAACTCTCCCTTAGGTATAAATACTATCTCACCCTTATCTGCACATTCATCAATTATTGATTGTAATTTAGTATTTAGTGTGACTCCATCTCCTATACATCCTCTTTCTATTATGTCTACAAAACCCTTTTTTAAATTTTTCATCTTTATTACCTCTCTATCATAAAATTTCTAAGAGACATAGCTCTCATCTTTTATATATGCATGAAGATGAATTTACTAAAAAATAAATAAAGAAAAACCCAAATATATTTTCATACTTGGATTTTTCTTTAATAAGCTAATTATTTATAGCTTAATTTCCTTTACTTTTATTATCCCTTATTTAATCTTTGTTCCACAATAAGGACAATATTTAAAATCTCCTTCTAACGTTCTTCCACATGAAGGACATATATTCTTAGGTGAGTAATAGTGGTTATCAGAATGTCCATTATCTATTTCATTTAAATCCCAATATGTTATATCTACATCCTCACCATTTTCAATTTTCTTTCCTTTATCCTTTGGAATTTCATATATAGTACTACATCTATTACACTTGATATAATACATCTCATTCCATTTAAATATGGGTATAAAGAAAAACTGAAACAAACTAAATGTTTTTATAAGTTGTCCAGTAGTATTAAAATTACAAACCTTACAGGATATATTATTTAATGTTTTTATTTCTTTCTGACCACTCTCTATTCCAAATATGCCTATAAAAAACATAATTTCATCTCCATATTAAAATATTTATATAAAATAATTTTATCATAAAAATAAAAGATATAATAATTTAATATCATACCTCTTATTTCTAAATTCCATTCTATATAATTCTCAATTCAAATTATTATACTCTATATAAAATTACATACCTCTTAGATTCTTCATACTTATATCTAGTACTTTAAATGAATGAGTTAGAGCACCTGTAGATATAAAGTCCAATCCAGTTTCTGCAATATCAGTTATTGTATCTAATGTAATATTCCCTGATGCCTCTATCATAGCTCTATTATTTATAATTTTTACTGATTCTCTTAAAGTTTCTAAATCCATATTATCAAGCATAATAATATCTGCTCCAGCTTCTAGTGCTTCATTAACTTGATCTATAGTTTCTACCTCAACTTCTATCTTCCTAACAAATGGAGCTTTTTCTCTTATTAGATCGACTGCATTTCTAACTCCACCAGCAGCTGCAATATGATTATCTTTTATTAATACTCCATCATTTAGTCCAAATCTATGGTTATTTCCTCCCCCTATTGTTACTGCATATTTTTCAAATATCCTCATATTTGGAGTAGTCTTTCTAGTATCTAAAAGTTTTACTTTACTTCCTTCTAACTTATCCACAAACTCCCTTGTAAGAGTCGCTATCCCACTCATTCTTTGAATAAAGTTTAAAGCTGTTCTCTCTCCAATTAATAGATTTTTAGTGAGTCCTAGAACCTCCCCAAATCTTTCGCCTGATTTAACTCTATCTCCATCCTTTACATACAAGTTCACTTGTACATCCCCAAGAATATTAAAAACCATTTTAAATACTTCAAGTCCAGCTATTATCCCATCTTCCTTAGCTATTAAATCTACTATAGCCCTGTCTTTATCATTCAGTATAGCTTCTGTTGTTATATCTCCATATTGTAAATCTTCATTAAGAGCTCTTTTTACAATATCCTCTACTAATAACCAATTCATCTCTTATATCCCCTCTTAATTCATAAATTGTTTTAGTCAAAATTCTACTATTTAAGCCTCTATAATAATCTATATCAACATACGATTTTTTTACTTTAATTGTTTTAACACCTTTTATTTCATTATTAATTTTTTTAGCACCTCTTCTTGAAAATACTAGAGCTTCTAATAATGAGTTACTAGCTAATCTATTAGCACCATGAACTCCAGTACAACTGACTTCCCCAAAAGCATATAAATTTTTCATAGATGTTTGTCCATATAAATCAACGTCTATTCCCCCCATAAAATAATGCTGAGTTGGAGCTACTGGAATAGGCGCTTTACATATATCTATTCCTCTCTCTAAACATTTCTTATATATATTAGGAAATCTATTTATTATAAAATCCCTATCCATAAAACTAATATCAAGATATACATTTTCTGAATTATTCATTCTCATTTCTTCATATATACACTTAGTCACAACATCCCTTGGAAGTAATTCATCTACAAATCTCTTACCTTTATTATTTATTAATTTTCCTCCTTCACCTCTTAATGACTCTGAAATTAAAAACTTTTTACTTCTAGATTTACCATCGAAAAGTGCTGTAGGATGAAATTGAATATAATCTAATCTGCTAACTTTTATTTCATTTCTTATTGCTACACCTATACTATCTCCTGTAAGTATTCTTTCGTTAGTAGAGTTTTTGAATATACCTCCAATACCTCCAGTAGCTAATATGGTCGTTCTAGCATATATATTTATTACTTCATTATCTTTAACACAAACTATACCAACACAAGTATTATTTACTTTTAATATATCTATCATTTCACAGTTTTCATATAAATTTATATTATCTCTAATTATCACGTTATTTAGAAGTGTATCCTCTACTTTTTTACCTGTTATATCTTCATAATAAACAATCCTATTTATGCTGTGAGCTCCCTCACGAGTAAATAATAACTCTCCATTACTCTTCTCAAACTCCATACCTAATGTTGATAATTTATTTATATTATCTATAGATTCTTCTGCCAATATTCTAACTGAATCAATATTATTTTCATACTTTCCAGCCTTTAAAGTATCATTAATAAATGAATCAATATCATCTTCTCCTCTAGCTACAGCTATCCCCCCCTGAGCTAGAGATGTATTACATTCATCTAATTTTCCTTTTGAAATCATAGTTATATTTAAATTTTGACTTAGATTTAAAGCAGTATATAACCCTGATACTCCAGTCCCAACTATCAAAATATCAGTAACCATATCCATAATAGATTTAACCTCCAAGCTTATGCATATTTTTTAAAGCAGTACTTGCTTTTATTCTTATATCTTCTTTAAGTTCTATTTTATTTTTCATATTTAAAAGACTATTATATACATCCTCTAATCTTGTCTTTTTCATATTAACGCACACCATACTTCCACCTGGCATATAAAACTCCTTATTATCTTTAGAATCCATTTGATGAAGAACTCCTTCCTCTGTTACAATAAGGAATTTCTTATTAGAGCTTGTATTAACAAAATTTATAATCTCTCCAGTACTTCCAATAAAATCTGATTCATCTCTAATTTCCTTTTCGCATTCTGGATGTGTAACTATTACCATATCCTTATGTATATCCTTAGCTTGTATAATTTCTTTATGCCTAACCCTTTTATGAGTTATACAGAATCCGTTCCATATAATAAATTTCTTTTCAGGAACTTGTTCTTGTATATATTCTCCTAAATTTTTATCTGGCAAGAATATTATCTCTTCCTCATCTATATTTCTTATAATATTCAATGCATTAGATGACGTACAACATACATCTGATAGTGCTTTTACTTCTGCTGAAGAATTTATATAACATACAACCTTTGCTTTAGGATGTTTTTTCTTTAATTCCTCTACCTCATGTCCTTCTGCCATATCTGCCATTGGACATCCTGCATCCATTACTGGTAGTATAACTGTTTTTTCTGGTGAAAGTATCTTTGCACTTTCAGCCATAAATTTAACTCCACAAAATACTATTACCTGCTCATTGCAATCTTTAGCTACTTTGCTAAGATAGTAAGAATCTCCAACTGCATCAGCTATATCTTGAATTTCACCCCTTTGATAATAATGAGCTAATATTTTAGCCCCTCTTTTCTTTTTTAGCTGTAATATTTTATCTTTTAAATTATTCTCCATATTATCCCCCATAAGCTAAACACTTTATATATACATTTATTTTTACAAGTGTATATACACCTATTGTATATACTATATCATCAAACTTATGGTATATCAACTCAATAATTCCTAATCTTTCTAATATTCATATCATTTACTTTAAAGTAATCTCTATTAACTATATAAATTTATACAAAATTTAAAAGCACCAATTTATATTAATCGGTGCTTTACTATATATATCAAACATTTTATTCAAAAAATTCTTTAGCATAGATAACTTCTCCACTAACATCCTTCAATCCATTATCTATAAGTTCAATTGCCATAAAGTTTTCATCTGGTACTTCAAAAGGGGCTTTTATTCTCCATTTACTGGCAGCTACATATCCAAAACGTGAATAATAATTAGGATCTCCAAGTATAATTACACTACTATATCCTAAATCCTTTGCTATTTTATGACCTTCTAAAATCAGCTCTCTTCCTATTCCCATTCCATGGTACTTAGGTAATACTGAAAGTGGAGCAAGAGCTAGTGATGTATGTTCACCTATTTTTATTTTAGTAATCATAATATGACCTATTATCTTTTCATCACCTTCTACAACAAGTGATAACTCTTTAATAAAAGCATCACTATTTCTTAATCTATTTACAAGGTTATGCTCATTATGATCTGTATGCTCTGCATTTTCAAATGCTAATCTAACAACATCATAAACCTCATTAAAATCTTTATTATTTTCTTCTCTAATCATTATATCCATTAAATTTACCTCCCATAACTACTTAAGAAATCATTTAATTCTCAATTATGTATTTGGATCCAAAACTATACTGATTATCTTGTTAGGAATTAAATATACAATTTCTCCGTTTTTTCTCCTTTAAACTCTATTCCTTTTGATGTTTCCTTTATTAATTATACTATAATTTAACATAATGATATAAGGAATAAAAATGATGTGAGTTTAATATTACTCTATAATTAGTACTTTTAAATTCTTTAATTAGTAAAAATAGAATAATTAAAGCTGATTTCTGTTTAATACAGAAACCAGCTTTTTAGGCATAAATAAATATATAATTTTATTATTTTTCTTCAATCTTTTCAACTTCTTCAACAACTACATTATTAGTAGTTACTTTTGATTTATTACTATCTAACTTTTGTAGTATGATTCCTAATGAAACTAAAACAATTGCATAGAATCCATATTGAGCACAATTTGTCATATAATAACTTATGATATTAAATGCATTCCCTTCCTTTACCAATGCACCTTGTGCAACCATTTGCGAAATATATTCGTGACAACTTACTATTGCCCAAACCATATAGATAAGTACTATTACAGCTATTATATATAGTATAATGCTTGCTATATTTATTTTTTTCTTCTTCATAATTCCTATCATCCTTTCAAATAATTTATTACTTAATAAAAAAATATATTATGTTTTATATTATTTATTATATCAAAAATATCCTATATTTAGTGTGAATTAAAATTCACATAGACTTTTTTATAAGTTTTAATATAATATTATAAATATTCTAACTTTACTCTAATAATTTTTGAATCTCTTCTTCCATTAAATGCCTATACTTACCTTTTTCTAATGTCTTATCTAATACTACATCACCAATTGCAACTCTTTTTAAGTACATTACATAGCATCCTACTGCCTTTAGCATACGTTTAACTTGATGTTTTCTGCCTTCTGATATAGTAAGATAGCACGCCACAACAGGTTGATTGTATTTACTCTCATCTACGTTACATAAGTTATCAATTTTTTCTTTAAGATCTTTATAAAATCCTGAATTTACAACTTTTATTTTAGCAGGCTTAGTTAATATCTCCCCTTTATTAATGTAAACTCCTTCTTCTAATTTCTTTATTTCTTCTCCACTTAGAGAACCTAAAGCCCAAAAGAAATAAGTCTTTTCCATATGCTTTTCTGGATACATTAATTTATGCTCAAATTCACCATCATTAGTAAATAACAATAATCCCTCTGTATCTTTGTCTAATCTACCAACGTGGAATATACCTTTTTTATCTGACTCATCAAATAAATCAAATACAGTTTTATTCTCTATATCGCTCTTTGCAGTGATATATCCTGCTGGTTTATTAAGCATGTAATATACTTTTTCAGCATAATATACTCTCTCATCAAGATATTCAATAACATCTAATTTCTCATCTATATCTATTGCAGGTATTATTACCACTTCTCCATTAACCTTAACTTTACCTTCTTTAATATAAATCCTAACTTCTTTACGCTTTCCAATAGATGCTTGTGCTAAAAATTTATCTAATCTCATATTTATCACTTCTTTTCCTTTGAATAATAATTTATATCTGACTTTATTAGATATATCCCTGAAATATAAGAAAATATTAGTTATCTATACAGTCTTTACTTAGGCTTCTTCTAACCTTCCAAAAATTCATTTAAAAATTAAACCACAAACTTCCAAAATATTTTCAACCTACAAAAACTCACTAAAAAAGATGAGTGGTAATAATATTAATCACTCATCTTTAAAATAATTATTTTCTAACAAGTCTTGCTACATTTTCTATATGCGCAGTTTGAGGGAACATATCAACCGGTTGAACCTTCTCTGTTCTATATCCAAGCTCATCTAATATCTTTAAATCTCTAGCTAATGTACTTGGATCACAAGATACATATACTACTCTCTCTGGCTTAGTTTCACCTATAGCTTTTAATAACTTAATATCGCAGCCTTTTCTTGGCGGGTCAACAACTATTACGTCAGCCTTAACCCCTTCCTTTATAAGCTTTGGAATAACCTCTTCTGATTTTCCTACAAAGAATTCTGCATTAGATACACAATTCATCTTAGCATTTTCCCTTGCATTTACTATAGCAGGTTCTACAATCTCAACTCCATAAACCTTCTTCGCCTTTTGTGATAGGAATAATGTTATTGAACCTGTTCCGCAATAAGCATCAAATACAGTTTCTTCTCCTGCAAGCTCTGCATATTCTAAAGTCTTTCCATATAACACTTCAGTTTGTTCAGGATTTACTTGGAAGAATGAAAGTGGTGATATATTAAACTTAAACTCTCCAATATAATCTTTTATATAATCTTCTCCCCATAATGTGTAGAATTCTGGTGTAAGTATCACGTTCGTATCTCTAGAGTTAATGTTAAGTATTATGCTCTTTAAACCTTCAATATGGAATTCAAGCTTTCTAATAAGCTCGTTCATATGAGTTAAATCTTTTCTAGTTGCAATTATAACTACCATTACTTCACCAGTTTTAAAGCCTTTTCTAATCATTACATGTCTAAGAAGTCCTTTTTTATTAAATTTACCATCAACAAAAGCTGGCATTATGTTAAATTCTTCAATCCATTCTCTTGTTATCTTGCTTATTTTATTTGCATCTTCCTCTTGGATTAAGCACTCTTCTATATCTATAATATCATGGCTCCTTGGTGCATAGAAACCTAGTGCTGGTTTACCTTTAACCATACCTATAGGCAATTGAACTTTGTTTCTATATTCATATGGCTTCTCTTCCATACCAATTGGATATTCAACTAACTCTTCTGAAAGCCCACCTATCTTCTTAATGCAATCTTTCACTCGCTCCCATTTAAAATCTAATTGAGTTTTATAGTCCATATGTTGCAATTTACATCCACCACATCTTTTAAAATACTCACATTTAGGCTCTACTCTACCCTCTGACTTTTCTATAACCTCTAAAAGTTTTCCATATGCAAAATTTTTATTTACCTTAACTACTTTAACTTTTACCTTTTCGCCCTTTAAAGCACCTTCTATAAAAATAGGATATCCATCAACCTTAGCTATTCCTTCACCTTCATAACCCTGAGATACTATATCTAAAATGTATTCCGTGTTTTTTACAACCATTTTAATCCACCTTTTTCTTACGATTTAATATTGATTAATTATATCATAATTTTAGCATATATTGTGAGTAGCATTTACTTCTTACTTTTTAATTTAAATTTATTATAATAAATAACCTACAATAAGTTTTTAATGTAATAAAAAAGACTACTGATTTAAATCAGTAGTCAAATTTTAAACGATTACTTATGCTTTTCTAACCTTTGATGAAAGTAATATTAATCCTCCAACACTTACAAGTACAGCAGCACCTACTCCTAGTATTTTTGTAGTATTTTTCTTGTTACAAGATACTAAAGCTTTAAAATCTTTCATATTGCTACACCTCACCTTAAAATTATTCTTTCGGTAAATATGTTCTTAGTTTATATTATGATTTTACCCTCTTATTGCTTTCTTAATCTACAATTTTTATAATTTTTAAGGTTAATTTAATATGACTCTATAAAAGTTTCGCACTGAGTCTCTGCACTTTCTCTTGGCATATTACCAACTATTATTAAGTTTCTTGCTTCACACTTTCCATCACCATTATAAAAACACTTTCTAGCGCTGCAAGATACATTAGGTGAGAATTTCACTTCACCCGGTCCACTTAAAATTTGCATTATTTCACCAAAGAAATCTGTATTAGTAACAGCTTTCACTTCATTTGCAATTGTATCTATCCTAAAATTACTACAATATGTTTGGCTGGATGTATATGCACTGTCACCTTCTACTAATATATATTCTGCACCACATAATCCACCTTCATTATTAACACAATTATGTGCTGTGCATCCCAATGTATTCATTAATAATCACACTCCCTTTTACAATATATTATTAACAAAGTAAGTGTGATTATTCATTATTACATTCTATTTCTCATCTGCTGATCTATCATGTACATTCCAAGTGAATGCGAAGAATACTATTGCAAATATACATGAAGCCATAAGCATAACAAATCCACCATTCCAGCTAAATTTATCTACAACTGCTCCCATTGCCACTTCTGCAAATACTTGACCTCCCATATATCCAAAAAGGCCAGTAAATCCTGCCGCTGTTCCTGCTGCTTTCTTTGGAACAAGGTCTAATGCACTTACTCCAATTAACATAACAGGTCCATATATTAATGCTCCAATTGATGCTAAAGCACAATCTATAATAAGTGGATTTGCACTCTTCCAATATACAAAGACTGCTATGAAAACTCCAATCATACAGAAGATTCCAAGAGGGGCTCTTCTTCCATGGAATACCTTATCACTAAGCCATCCAATTATTATTGTTCCTGGTATTGCTGCATATTCAAATAATGCAAATGCAACTGAAGATTCTTTCATACTAAAATTTCTAACTTCTTCTAAATATGTAGGTACCCAATTTATTACTCCATACCTAACTAAGTAAACGAACACATTAGCTAGTGCAATAAACCATAAGTATTTATTGTTAAATACATATTTAAACAATATTTCTTTTCCTGTTAATTCTCTTTCTCTATCATCAACAGCAACCTCTGGATAATCATCCTTATATTCTTCAATTGGTGGTAACCCAACTGATTGAGGTGTATCTTTAGCAAATATCATATATAATATACCGATTATAATTGCAATTATTCCTGGTAAATAGAAAATTCCTTTCCAACTACCAAATATTGATACTCCAAGTACTGCTATTGTAGCTATAAGTCCGCCCCCAACATTGTGAGCTGTGTTCCAAATAGACATCTTTACGCCACGCTCTTTATCAGAAAACCAGTGAGTTATTGTTCTACCACATGGTGGCCATCCCATTCCTTGGAACCATCCATTTAAAAGCATTAATATAAACATTAATGTTATACTACTTGTCAGTGGGAAGAATAAATTAACTACCCCTGATGCTATAAGCCCTATAGCTAAGAAAAATCTAGGATTAGATCTATCTGAAACATTTCCCATAACAAACTTACTAATTCCATAAGCTATTCCTAGTGCTGATGCTACAAATCCAAGCTGCATCTTTGTAAAGCCTTGATCTACAAGATATGCCTTTGCAAGTGAAAAGTTACTTCTTACAAAATAATATGTTAAGTATCCAATGTATATACTTATGAAAACTTGTATTCTATATCTTTTGTATGTAGAGTCTATCTTATCTTTCGGTAGCCTCTCTATATGTTTTGCTGGCTCTAAAAACTTTAACAATTTTTCCATCCCCTTATGTCTTTCTCCTCTAGTGCTTAAAAAAACCACAAAAAGGCATATCTTAAATTATGCTTTTTTGCGGTTATTCTCTATATCTCTACACCTAAGTTTATTCAATTTTCCATTTTTATAAATAGCGCTATTTCCTTTTTTATAATACATTTTTCAGTAAACATTTACAAGAATTTTCACTTTTATACTATCATTTTTTACCATTTGTTCACTTTATTTAATTTTTATTTTTATTTATTGTGAGAAAGAATAAAAAAAATAGCACCACAAAGGGTGCAATAGAATCAGTTGCCAATACTAATCTTTCAAATAAACGTATAAAACGTACATCTTATAATTTTAACACATGTCACAAATAATATACAATATTTTTTTAATTTTTTTAAAATTAATGTTAATATCTAAATCCAAGCAAAAATATATAAAAATAACTCTTAGAGAATACTCTCTAAGAGTTATTATGTATTTAAAGTATTAAACTATTTTACAACACTTACTTTCATTAAGTTAGTTGCTCCAACTTCTCCAACTGGTACTCCAGCAGCTATAACTACAGTGTCTCCGTTTTGAACGAATCCATTTTCTTTAGCTATTTCTACTGATTTATCCATCATTTCATCAGTTGATTCTAATCTGTCTGAAACGATTGAGTATACACCCCATGAGAATGCTAATTGCTTAGCAACTGTTTCATCTGGAGTTACAGCTATGATTGGACACTCTGGTCTACATTGTGATAATCTCTTAGCAGTTGCTCCACTTTGAGTTGATGAAACGATAGCTGATGCATGTAATTCGCTAGCAGCATTACAAGTAGCTCTACTTATTACTCCTGAGATTGCTGGAATATGGCTAGTTGCTTGTGATACAGCAACTTCATATTTTAATTGCTTTTCAGCTTCTTCAGCGATTTTAGCCATTGTTTGAACAGCTTCTACTGGGTAGCTTCCGTTAGCACTTTCACCTGATAACATGATTGCATCTGTTCCATCTAATATAGCGTTAGCTACGTCTGAAACTTCTGCTCTTGTTGGTCTTGGGTTTCTGATCATTGAATCTAACATTTGAGTTGCAGTAACAACTGGGATTCCAGCTTTGTTACATTTTTGTATTATCATCTTTTGAACAGCTGGTACGTTTTCTATTGGAATTTCAACACCAAGGTCTCCTCTAGCTACCATAATAGCATCTGATTCAGCTATTATTGAATCTATGTTATCAACACCTTCTTGGTTTTCTATCTTAGGACAGATAAGTATGTTTTCTCCACCATTTTCATCTAAAACTTTTCTTATAGCTCTTACGTCTTCAACTTTTCTTACGAATGATGCAGCTATCATGTTTACTCCGATTTCACAACCGAATTTTAAGTCTGATTCGTCTTTTGCAGTTAAAGCTGGTAATTTTATTGAAACACCAGGAACGTTAACTCCTTTGTGGCTTCCAACTAATCCTGTGTTCATAACTTCACAGATTACCTTGTTTCCTTCTACTCTTCTAACTTCTAATCCAACTAAACCATCATCTATTAATATAGTGTTTCCTGGTTTAACATCGTTAGCTAATCCATCATAGCTTACTGAACATTTAGTTGCATCTCCAACTACTTCTTCACCAACATATATAGTGAATTCTGAACCCTTTTGTAATTCAAGCTTACTTGGTTCAAAGTTTCCAGTTCTTATTTCTGGTCCTTTTGTATCTAAAACTATAGCAATTTCTTTATTGAATTTCTTTGCTAATTCTTTAACCTTTCTAATTCTTCCACCATGTTCTTCATGGTCACCATGTGAAAAATTATGTCTTGAAGCATTCATTCCTGCTTCTATAATTTTTGATAGTATTTCTTCATTTTCACTTGCTGGTCCGATTGTACAGATCATTTTAGTTTTTTTCATTCGAAATAACACTCCTCTTTATTTATAATTAACCCAAAATCTATATATAAATATTATTTATAGCTACTATTTTGATAAGATTTCTGCTATTCTGTAAGTTTCTTCATCAAACTTTCTTTCAACTGCTAAAGCTTCATCTATATCCATATCAATTATCTTATTATCTACTGTTCCTATAACTCTTGAAGTTTTTCCTTCTTGTAAAACTTCTACAGCTTTTGCTCCCATTTTTGAAGCTAGTACTGTATCAAATGCACTTGGACTTCCACCTCTTTGGATATGTCCTAATACAGTTGCTCTTGTTTCTATTCCAGTAATTTCTTCTACTTCTTCAGCAAGCTCAAATGCTCCGCCTACTCCTTCAGCTAAAAGTACAAGATTATGCATCTTTCCTTTTTGCTTTCCTTCTAAAATAGTTTTACATAATTCGTTTTTATCGAATCCTTTTTCTGGTGTTATGATAGCTTCTGCTCCACCTGCTAAACCTGCATATAAAGCTATATCTCCACAATTTCTTCCCATAACTTCAACTATTGATACTCTTTCATGTGATGTTGAAGTATCTCTAATTTTGTTAATTGCATCTAATACTGTATTTAATGCTGTATCAAATCCTATAGTATAGTCTGTATAAGCTAAATCGTTATCGATAGTTCCTGGTAATCCGACAGTCTTAACTCCTAATTTTGAAAGAAGTTTAGCTCCTGTAAATGATCCATCTCCTCCGATTACAACTAAAGCATCTACTCCATAAGCTTTTAATATTTTAACAGCTTTTTTTCTTACTTCTTCTTGCTTAAACTCTGGACATCTAGCTGTTCTTAAGATTGTTCCACCTCTTTGGATTATATCTGAAACAGAACTTCTATCCATTGTGAATAATTCTCCGTTTATTAATCCGCTGTAACCTCTTTGGACTCCCATTACTTCTATCCCAGCTGCTATAGCAGTTCTAGTTACTGCTCTAAGTGCAGCATTCATTCCTGGTGCATCTCCACCACTAGTTAAAATAGCTATCTTTTTCATGATTACTCCTCCTTCTACCGCCGGGACATGGCTAGTCCCACTGGTAACAAAACTTCCCACGTTTATATGACCGATTATAATTGTACATAAATTGTTGAAATTTATCAACGTAATTTCTTCAACTTTTTTCAATATACTTCTATATATAATAAGTTATTCTTTATTTATCTAAATTTTTCGCTATGTTCTGATAATTTTTAATAATATTACAATTAATATTATACCCTATGAATATTAAAATTATATACAAAATAAATGATTTTTAGGAATTAATTTTTGTAAAAATTTTCATTTACATTTCATTCAATATTATTCATATTTATTAACCATTTTTCATAATTTTAATCACTTTATTGAAAATTTATTAAATAAATATTGCACTAATTAATCATTTATAGGATATTTATATAACTTTTCTTAATTATTCTAATACAATTATCTACTTATTTCGATAAAATTTCAATACTAAATAGTAATTTTTCAGTATTTTTAGATTATTTCCACAAAAAATAAGTATGATGCATTAATTATGCATCATACTTTAATGTTTTAGGAAGATATTACCTTGATATTATCTTCACCATATTTATCTTTAAGCACTGTAATTATATCTGTATCCAGATTAATCCAAGCCTCTCTAGCTAATCTGTAACTTTTGTTATTAGAAGCATTAAATACATATATTGCTGCCTCACCCTTATATTCTTCAAAACCTGTTCTAAGTTCATAATTAGCCTTTTTAACTTCTTCTTCATCATTTACTCTAATATAAATCTTATTAGAATCAACCTTCTCTAAACCTTCAATCTTTTCACATATAAGCTTTGGTGGCTCATCTTCCTTTAGACTAATTCTTCCTTTTATAGTAACTAAAGCATCCTCTGAAATACTCTCTCTTACTCTATCTAATGTTCTTGGAAATACTATAACTTCTATCTCACCACTTAAGTCTTCAAGTTTTAAAAATGCCATAATAGTATTATTTCTAGTAACTTTTTGATTTACTTCTGTAAGTATTCCTCCAAGTATTACTGTCTGATTATCTTTAATAGGCATTTGATCAATTATATCTTCTATATTTATACCTTTTGAAATATTTTCTTCAATTGCTTTATGAACTTTAAAAATACTAATTACTGAAGTGGTTGTTTGCATATCTAAACTTTTTGCATATTCATCTAATGGATGACCTGATAGATACATACCTGTCATTTCCTTTTCCATTGATAAAAGATTCCTTTTATTAAATTCTTTTATATTCGGATAGTTAATTTCCGGCATACTTATCTCTTCTTCAACTGCAAAAAGACTTATTTGTCCATCGATATTTCTCTTTTTGTCTCCAGCTACTCCATCCATTAACTTTTCATATACTGCAAGCAGCTTAGATCTAAATACTTTAAAAGAATCAAAAGTTCCAGCCTTTATTAAGCTTTCGACAGCTCTTTTATTTATTGTTCCAAGATCTAACTTGTTTATAAAATCCATTATTGAGGTAAATTCACCTTTACCTTCTCTAGCTTTAACTATTCCTTCAACTACATTTACTCCAACATTTCTTATTGCAGCTAATCCGAATATTATCTTGTCACCTTCAACTGTAAATTTTGAATAACTTTTATTTATATCTGGTGGAACAACTTGTATACCAAGGCTTTCTGCAAACTTTATATATCCTGCAACTTTTTCATTTATTCCCATTACTGAATTAAGCATGGCTGCAATCATCTCAACTGGATAATACTTCATTAGATATGCAGTTTGATATCCAACTACCCCGTAAGCCGCAGCATGTGATTTATTAAATGCATAGGATGCAAAGTCCATCATCATGTCGTATATTTTATTTGCTATCTCTTCTGATATTCCATTTCTTAAGCATCCAGGTACTTCAATATTTCCATCACTATCTTCTATTCCATATATGAAGTTCTTTCTTTCTTCTTCCATGACCTTATGCTTTTTCTTAGACATAGCTCTTCTAACAAGGTCACTTCTTCCCATAGAGTATCCAGCTAACTTTCTAACTATCTCCATAACCTGTTCCTGGTAGACCATAACTCCATAAGTAACATTTAGTATATCTTCAAGTTCTGGAGTTAAATATTCAACCTTATCTGGATTTTTCTTTCTTTCAATATATCTTGGTATTTCTGCCATTGGACCTGGTCTATATAAAGATATACCCGCAATAATATCTTCTAATGAATCTGGTTTAAGTTCCTTCATGAAAGATACCATTCCAGCTGACTCTAATTGGAATACTCCAGCTGTTTTACCTTCACCAATCATCTTATAAACTTCTCTATCATCAAAATCTATCTTATCTAAATCAATGTCTACCCCTCTATTGTATTTAATCATTCTAAGGGCATCATTCATAACTGTAAGAGTACGAAGTCCTAGGAAGTCCATTTTTAAGAGACCAAGTTCTTCTAATGTATTCATACCAAATTGAGTTACTATCATATCTTCATTCTTTTGAAGTGGTACATACTCAACTAAAGGCTTTGATGCAATAACTACACCAGCAGCATGAGTTGATGAATGTCTTGGAAGACCTTCTAAATCTTTACTAACATCTATAAGATTTTGCACCCTCATATCTGTATCATAAGCTGTCTTAAGTTCTGGATTTAAGTCAAGCGCCTTCTCTATAGTTATTCCAAGCATTGTAGGTATCATCTTAGCTATTCTATCAACCTCTGCATAGGAATAGTTCATCGCTCTACCAACATCTCTTATACATGCTCTTGCAGCCATTGTACCAAAGGTTATAATTTGAGATACATTGTTTTCTCCATACTTTTCAACAACATAATCTATTACCTCTTGTCTTCTTTCATAACAGAAATCAGAATCTATATCAGGCATACTTACTCTCTCTGGATTTAGAAATCTTTCAAAGAGCAAACTATACTTTATAGGATCTATCTTTGTTATTCCTAAAGTAAATGCAACTATTGACCCTGCTGCTGATCCTCTACCTGGTCCTGTTGGTATCCCCTGTTCATTTGAGTATCTTATAAAATCCCAAACTATAAGAAAATAATCAACATATCCCATTTGATTAATTACTCCAAGTTCATAATCAAGTCTATCAATAAGTACTTTAGCTTCCTCATTTTCTTCTCTCATTTTGAATATCTTATCGTAATTATATTCTTCATTCTTTATATCATCAAATACTCTATATCTCTCTAAAAGTCCCTTAAAGCATGTATCTCTTAAATATATATAAGGATCATCTTCATCTGTTGGAAGCGGAAATTTAGGAAGCTTAGATACATGGAATTCATAATCAAAGTTACACTGATCCGCAATTTTTATTGTGTTCTCTAAAGCTTCTTTAACATATGAGAACATATCATACATTTCATCAGCTGATTTTAAGTAGAACTGATCTGATGGATATCTTCTTCTATCTGGATCTTCAACTGTTTTACCAGTTTGAATACACATTAATATATCATGAGACTTTGAATCTCTTTGCTCTATGTAATGAACATCATTTGTTGCAACTAATGGAATTCCTGTTTCTTTAGATAATTTTATATTAAGTTCATTTACTTTTCTTTGTTCTTCCATCCCATGATTTTGAAGCTCTAAATAGAAACCTTCTTTAAATATATCTTTATAAGTTAAAGCAATATCTTTTGCCTTTTCATAGTTTTCGTTAAGAAGAGCCTTCTGCACCTCTCCCCCAAGGCATGCACTTAATGCAATAAGCCCTTCACTATGATCTCTTAAATAGTCATGGTCAACTCTAGGTTTATAATAGAATCCATCAATAGATGCTGCTGACACTATCTTCATAAGATTCTCATATCCAGTTTCATTCTTAACTAAAAGAACTAAATGATTTGTACCATTATCTTTATCTACATTTTTTATAAGCATAGACTTACTGGCTACATAAACTTCACAGCCAAGTATCGGTTTAATTCCCTCTTCCTTAGCTGCCTTATAAAAATCTACACAACCATACATAACTCCATGATCTGTAATAGCCATGCTTTCCATACCTAGCTCTTTTGCCTTTTTTACAAGATTTTTAATTTTACCTGATCCATCTAGAAGGCTATACTCTGTGTGAAGGTGTAAATGACAAAACTTTTTATTTTCCACTTAGTCACACTCCTTTCTATATAAGAGAAAGGCCATTAGTATGTACCTGACCTTACCTCTTCTGCTATCTTTTCAATTTTTCTTAATCTATGATTAACTCCTGACTTTCCAACTGGTGGATCTAGCATTTCTCCTAACTCCTTTAACGATTCTTCTGGATATTGAAGTCTAAGCTCCGCTATCTCCTGAAGATTTTTTGGTAGTCTTTGAAGTCCTATATTATTCTGAATAAGTCTAATACTTTCAACTTGCCTAACAGCTGCATTAACTGTTTTTGAAAGATTAGCTGTTTCGCAGTTAACTAATCTATTAACGTTATTTCTCATTTCTTTTTTTATTCTTATATTTTCTAGTTCAAGTAAGCATGTATGAGCTCCAAGTATATTAAGTAAATCTACTATTTGCTCTCCTTCTTTAATATAAATAATAAAACTATTCTTTCTTTGAATAACTTTAGAATTAAGTCCACAACTATTTATAAGTGCACATAAATCATTTGCATACTCTTCACTATGAGTAACAAACTCTAAATGATAAGTTTTTTCTGGATTACTTATACTTCCTCCACCCAAGAAAGCTCCTCTTATATATGCCTTCTTAGTTTCATCAGTTTTTACCATTTCAGGGTCTATTGTATAATCTAAACTCATTACACCTTCTACTTCCTTAAGTATTCCAGTCTCTTCTAAAAGTCCACGAACTCCCATCTCTTCATCTATAACAACCATATATATGTTATTTTTTTTAAGAGAATTACTTTTCTTAACCATTAATTTAGAGTGAATATTAAAATGCTCTTTTAATAAAGTAAATATAAGTCTTGCACTTGCAGGATTCTCAGTAGTAATCCTAAATGCTAAACCTTTTCCAGTAAATGCAATGGTACCACTTACTTTCATTATTGCTGAAATTTCTGCTAAAGTCTCCTCTTTGCTTATATCACTGTATCTACAGATTTCTCCTTTAACTTTTGATGAAAACGACATTTATTGCTCTCCTTCTATATATATTAATTAAAATATATCTAACTATATACAATACTTAATTATAACATAAAACTCCCTAAATAATTACTTTAATATACGTATATAATATACATTATCCTTAGAATTTTAGGAAATATATTCTGCATTAATCTTAGTAAAATTTCAAACTTTAATCTCATACTTATTATACAAAATATTTATAATATAATATTCATAAATGTTTTGTATATTTCTTATCCTTTTATATACTTACAGGCTTTTTTCTTACATTGTTACCATTAACTTAAATCGATAAACCAATAGTTCTACAATGATAGTATATTAACCTAATTATTGCTTAACTGCCCAATTTTCTTTTACAATATAAATTCAGTCAGATACTTAATATATTAAATAATAAAAACCAGCAAAGTACTTTGCTGGTTTTTATTATTTATTTGAATTATCTTTATTTGAACTATCTCTTTTAAACTTCTTTTCAGTCTTATCTCTTTCCTTTATACGTTGAGAAAGATACATATACTCAATAATCTTTCTTCTATCATAAAGAAGCTTCTTCTCCATAATAGTTTCAACTAAAACTTGAGCTAAATAATCAGAGTCATGCTTAATAGTACCTTTACTTACTCTTACAAGATTCTTTTCTACTATATCAATTCCAAGATCTTTAATATTCTTTCTATCAATGTTAACAATCTCTGATCCTTTATCCTTATACTTTTCTTTCATATCATCACTGATACTTCCAACATTTGCAATTACACAGTTGACTATATCTTTTCCACCATATTTCCTTAATACATTGATATGATCAGTTACTTTGAATCCATCCGTCTCTCCTGGTTGAGTCATAACATTTGAAATATATATTTTAAATGCACTACTCTTTTTTATTTCACCTACAATACCATTAACTAAAAGATTAGGAAGTACACTAGTATAAAGACTACCAGGTCCCATTACTATAGCATCTGCATCTCTTATAGCTTCTAATGCTTCTTCTAATGGTTTTGCATCACTAGGTTCAATAGATAATTTTTTTATTCTAGATTTTTGTCTTAAAGCTTCTTCCGGAATATCTGATTCACCTTCAACAATATTACCATTTTCTAATTTAGCTACTAGTTTCATGTCATCTAGAGTAACTGGAAGTACCTTTCCAGTTACTGCAAGAACAGAACTCATTTGTTGAACTGCATCAACAAAATTTCCAGAAACTCCATCCATAGCAGCTAAAAATAAATTACCAAAGCTTTGCCCCTTAAGCCTTCCGTCAGTAAATCTATATTGAAGTAAGTCTTCCATTAATGGTTCCATATCTGCTAATGCTAAAATACAGTTTCTTATATCTCCAGGTGGAAGCATCCCAAGGTCCTCTCTTAAAGCACCTGATCCTCCACCATCATCGCCCACTGTAACTATTGCAGTTATATTAGATGTATAGTACTTAAGTCCTCTAAGCATAGTAGATAGACCTGTCCCCCCTCCTATAACAACTATTTTAGGACCTTTAACTAAAAGTCTCTTTTCTGTTATAAGAGTCTCTATCTTCTTACTATCTAAGGACATTCTTATATAACCCTTATTCATAAGTGCAATTACCGATTTAATTCCTTCTGTAATTGATATATATATTACAAATACTCCTGTTACATTAAGACATATATAAAATAATTTATAATAAATATCATAAACTCTATGGGTAACAAGTTCATTAAATCCAAATGCAATTAACAAAATCCCAAAAAGTCCAAATGCAATCCACCTCTTAACTTTAATACCCGGTTTAAACCAATCAGAAAGCCTCATAGCTTCTTTTCTCCCTTATTAACGTCTTCAGATATATCTCTATGCTCTATACCTGTTTTATATCCTTCCAATGAAAGAAGTTCATGTATTCTATTTGCTATGGTAACTGATCTGTGTCTTCCTCCTGTACATCCTATTGATATTATAAGTTGTCTCTTTCCTTCTTTAATATAATTTGGAATTAAGAATTTAAGCATATCTTTAAGCTTATCTACAAACTCTACTGTTTCTGTTTGTTCTAAAACATACTTTTTAACAGGTTCATCATTACCTGAGTATTGTTTAAGCTCTGGGATGTAGAATGGATTTGGAATAAATCTTACATCAAATACTAAATCTGAATCTACAGGTATTCCATACTTAAATCCAAAACTTAGTACAGTTACTGATAATTCCTTATCTGGTTCTTCACTTGAACCATAGTAACTATTCATTTTTTCTCTTAAGTCTCTAATTGCATATTTTGATGTGTCTATTATAACATCTGCTCTATCTTTAACTTCTCTTAACTTATTTCTCTCTTCAGTAATTCCTGTAAGAACACGAGATTTTGGTGAAAGAGGATGACTTCTTCTAGCTTCTTTAAATCTCTTAACTAAAACTTCATTTGATGCTTCTAAAAATAATATTTCATACTTAAAATCGTTGCTCTTTAAGTATACTAAGCTTTCAAATAAATCATCAAAGAATACTCCACCTCTTATATCTGTAACAATTGCTACTTTTTCAATGCTTCCATTATTACATGCTTCAGCAAACTTAGGTATTAATTGTGGTGGTAAATTATCTACACAAAAGTACCCTAAATCCTCTAAACTTCTAGTTGCTTCTGTCTTTCCAGCTCCTGATAATCCTGTGACTATTACAAATCTCATAACCTACTCCTCCTTTTACGATTAATTTATCTCATTATATCATATATGCAAATTACGATATACTATTTACAACTTGCAATGATAGATAAAAATCCTTAATAATTTTTAACGTAATCTTTATATTAATTTACTCTCTACTTATTGTCAATTGCAAATTTTACATAACTTTCAATAGATTAAAAAAGCGTTATGTATAACATAACGCCTATATTCATTAATTATTATTTCTATACTCTATTGCCTCCTCTAGAAGTTCAATAAATTCTCTATTATCCCCTTCTAGACCTATTGATACTCTTATCCATCCTGGCATACCAAGTAAAAATCCAGGTCTTATTATAAAACCCTTAGATAATAAGTACTCATGTATCTTTTTGTCATCGCCATTTACATTTACCATAATAAAATTAGCATGAGTATCCAAATATTTAAGCCCTAGTTTTTTAAACTCCCTCTTTAAATATTCTCTTTGAATCTCATTATTATCAATTACATATTTTAAGAATTCTTTATCTTTTAAAGCTTCTGTAGCAGCTTTCTGTCCATATAAATTTGAATCAAATGCATTAATAACTCGATTTAAGTACTGAACAAAGTTAATTTCACCTATTCCATATCCAATTCTTAAAGATGCTAATCCATAAGCTTTAGAAAATGTCTTTAATAAAATAATATTATTATGAGCCTTCATAAGTTCTAATGTATTTGGAAATTTATCTGATTGAACAAACTCTTCATAAGCTTCATCCATAACTATCAATACACTTCTAGGTATTCTATCAATAAGTGTAAGAAATTCTTCTTCTGTAAATATTGTTCCTGTAGGATTATTAGGATTACAAAACCAAATTACCTTTGTCTTATCAGTTATAGCATCTACCATACCTTGTATATCTAACTTATTATCCTTCATTGGAATTTTAATAGGCTTTGCTCCCATTAATAAAGTATTTGATTCATATCTTGGAAAAGTAATTTCACCCATGATACTTTCATCACCTTCATTTAATATAGTAAGACATATATCTTTGATTAAAGAGTCTGATCCTGCCCCACAGAATACCATATCTTTATCTACATTAAATGTTTTAGCTATCTCTTCTTTAAGGTCATGTGATGCTGCATCTGGATATAAACTAGTCTCATCAACTAATTCATTAATCACTCTCTTAACTGCCTGAGAGCATCCATATGGGTTCTCATTTGACGCAAGTTTAACTACTCGCTCAATTCCATATTCCCTTTTAACTTCATCTATAGGTTTCCCTGCTACATATGGTGAAAGGGATTTCACTTCTTTTCTTATTAAATTTTCCATATTTTCCTTCCCTAACTAGGAAGTCCCCCCTTTTTAATATACTTTAGTATATATTTATTTTATCATTTATTCTATTGCTTAATGGCAAATAAACTATTGCTAGAATAGCAATAAATTAAATTCTTATATAATTTTTAATCTTTAATGCGAAATAAATAATAATATTGTAAAAAAATACTAATGCTATAAATATAATATTATACTATTCCCATAAATTTAACAAATCAAACTTACTCTAAGCACTCTCTATCTACTATAATTTCCCCAAAATAAAATGAGCCTATGAAAAATAGGCTCATTTTATATATAAAAATTTCTAATTTTTTTCTTCTCCAATTATCCTAACTTCTGGATGAAGTTCAACTCCAAATTGATTTTTAACCTCAGATTGTATGTGTGCTATAAGATCAAGTATATCTTTTGCAGTTGCACCACCCTTATTTATAACGAAACCTGAGTGCTTTTGTGAAACAGCAGCTCCCCCTATTGAGTAACCTTTAAGACCTGCATCTTGAATAAGTTTACCTGCAAAATGTCCTTCTGGTCTTTTAAAAGTACTTCCCGCTGAAGGATATTCAAGAGGTTGTTTTGATTCTCTCTTTTCAGTTAAATCATCAACTCTAGCTTTTATCTTTTCATGCTCTCCACCTTGAAGAGCAAATACAGCTTCTAATACTATTGCCTTCTCTTCCATTACTCTTGATGTTCTATATCCTAAATTTAATTCTTCTTTAGTATAATTTATAATCTTTCCATCCTCTGTTAGCACTTCAGCACTTTCAATTACATCTGCAATCTCTCCATTGTAAGCTCCTGCATTCATAAATACAGCTCCTCCAATAGACCCAGGTATACCACAGGCAAACTCTAATCCAGTCATATTATGCTCTAATGCTATTTTAGAAGCATCTTTTAATAATGCTCCTGTTTCTGCTATTACCTTGCCTTCTGATATATCTATGTTATTAAGTTCTGTAAGCTTTATAACAACACCTCTTATACCACCATCTTTAACAAGTAAATTTGAACCATTTCCTATAACATAATAAGGTATATTATTTTCCTTACAAACCTTTATAGTCCTAACAATTTGTTCTTTTGCCTTTGGTATAAGTAATACGTCGGCAGGTCCTCCGACCTTGAAATATATATGTTCGCTCATATTAGCGTTAAATTCTATTTGATTTTCTGAATATATGTCCTTGAATAATTCTCTATATTTATTCATCCATAAAAACTCCTTGAAATATATTTTTTACAATTATTTAGTATATTCTAAATTGGAAATTAAAACAAGTACTTAAAATTTACATTTGTTTTAATTTTGCTTATTTTCATCACCTTTAAAGTATTCTATTATACTTTCAGCAGCTTTATTGTTAATGCCTGGAACATCTAGTAACTCTTCCAAGCTTGCATTTTTCACCTTATCAACACTTCCAAATTTCATAAGAAGCTCTTTTCTTCTCTTAGCTCCAATATTCGGTATATCATCTAATATTGAATGAAGTGTTCTTTTATCTCTAAGAGATCTATGATAGGTAATAGCGAATCTATGAACTTCATCTTGAATTCTTCTTATAAGCTGCATGAGATTTGAGCTTCTATTTATTATTAACTCTTCATTCTTATATATAATTCCTCTAGTTTGGTGCTTATCATCTTTTACAAGACCACAAACTGGAATCTCTATATCAAGCTTTCTTAGAACCTCTAATGCAATATTAACCTGTCCTTTTCCACCATCCATCATTATAAGGTCTGGAAAATTTGAAAACTTTCCTTTTGAAAATGTAAGTTGTCTCTCTTGTATCTCCTTAATCTCTTTTAATCCATGAGAGAACCTTCTCTCTAATATTTCTCTCATACTATCATAATCATTGGCACCTTTTACAGTTTTTATTCTAAATCTTCTATAATCACTGTTTTTTGCTTTACCATCTTCAAAAACAATCATACTTCCAACAGAATCTACTCCCTGTATATTAGATATATCATAGGCTTCTATTCTACGTGGCATATCATCTAATGAAAGTAAATTTGCAAGTTCACTTAAGGAAATTCTATTTATTTCTTTTTCTTTTAATATCTTATCCTTAAATTGTTCTAAAGTTATCTTAGCATTTTCCTTAACCATTTCTAGCATGCTCTTTTTTTCTCCCTTTTGAGGAGTCTTAATCCAAACTTTAGAGCCTCTCTTTATTGTTAATAACTCCTCTAGTACATCCCTATCCGAAACTTCTGGGCAATATATATTCTTTGCAACTTTAGCTACCCCACTATAAAAGTTAACTATAAATTTAGCTAGAACCTCATTCGCTTCCTCTTCCGCGGTATTTTCTATCATAAAATGTTCTCTTCCTGTGATCTTTCCATCTCTTGAGAAGAATACTTGAATACAGCTATCTTTTTCATCACTATATATATTTATGAAATCTTCATCCTCATCTGTTACTTTAAACATCTTTTGTTTTTGAACTAATGCATCTATTGCTAAAATTTTATCTCTATAAGAAGCTGCCTTTTCAAACTCAAAATCTTCCGCTGCTTTCTCCATGTTCTTTTTAAGTTCACCAGTTACATCTTTATCCTTGCCATTTAAAATATCTATAACTGAAGCAATCATCTTTCCATACTCTTCTTTAGATACATATCCACCACAAGGTCCGTTACACTTATTAATATGGAAATTCAAACATGGTCTTGTAAGTTCACCACCTTCTTTTATAGCTCTTTTACAAGTTCTAATAGGAAATACCTTTCTTATTAGATTTATTGTTTCATATACTGCCGCACCGTTTGTATATGGCCCAAAATATTTATTTCCATCCTTTGCAAAATTTCTTGTTACAAATACTCTAGGAAAGTCCTCATTTGCAGTTATCTTTATAAAAGGATAAAATTTATCATCCTTTAATGAAATATTATATTTAGGACTATACTTTTTTATTAAATTACACTCTAAAATTAAAGCTTCCATCTCAGAGTCTGTTATTATATATTCAAATTCAGCTATATTCTTAACCATTGCTCTTACTTTCTCTGAATGATTCTTAGAATTTCTGAAATATTGTCTTACTCTATTTTTTAAAACCTTAGCCTTACCAACATATATTACTTCTCCTAATGAATTTTTCATTAAGTAGACTCCAGGCTTATCAGGTAATATTTTTAATTGATATTCAAAATCGAAAATTTTAACCTCCTCCTAATCTTTTGTTTAATTACATTTATATACTAATTATATCATCTAATGCAACTCTATTTCTTTCCTTTTTCTTCAAACTCTTTAATCATAAAGTGCTTAAATATTTTAAAATATCCGTATCCATTTTCTTTTGCTTTATACATAGCTATATCTGAATATCTAATAACAGATTTTATATCCTTATTATCATCTGGATATATACTAATTCCAACACTAACTTCTATCTTATAACTACTATCCTTTGATGAAAAATCTTTTTTAAATAGACTTATAATCTTATCACCATATTTATGTATATCTTCTTTATTCTCTTTTTCCTTTATTATTATAAATTCATCTCCGCCAACCCTAAAAATATTTGTCTTTGAATTTATTAAAGTAATTAGTCTATTTGAGACTTCAAGTAATAAATCATCTCCTACTTCATGACCTAATGTATCATTAATATGCTTAAATTTATTTATATCCATAAGTGCTACAATAAATGTCTTATCACATTCTATTTCTATTTCATCTAAGTACTTCTTTAAACTTAATCTATTTTTAAGCCCTGTTAATGAATCTGTATATGCTTGCTTCTCTAGAAGCTTATTTAATTCTTCACTTATATGTAAAACACATCTAAATCTATAAACCATTAATTCAAAGTCGCATATAATCATATTGATTTCTTCTATACTACTTTTTGACCATTCAATGATTTCCCCTTGACTTAAATTATTAGGTGTGTTTCCTATTATTAACAGCAGATTTCCTATATCTTTTATCAGTATTTTTTTTATGTATTTAATTAAAGCATATATAATTAATACTATAATTACTAAAAACTTAATTTTAATAATTTCTTCATCTAAGATTATCGATCTTTCTCTATTAATATCAAAACTATAATCTATAGTTTGCATAATATTTATATTCAATTCCTTATATACATTTCTGCAACTCAATACAAAATCAAAAACAAATGGAATAACTATAGAAATACATACAATATGAAAAATAATATCTTTAGCTCTTATTGTATAATTTTTATTTTCTCCTGTAATAAGATTAATCGATACGTAAGTTATAACTATATCCGTAATTAAAGCATTCATTAATCCGTTTATAACAATATTTAGAATAATAAATTTTGATGATATATTTAGATTTATATATAATAGATTTAATCTTGATGATATAAAGATCATTGATAGAAAGATTATCCAATAGGCTATATCTTTAAAAAACACTCTTTTCAATACACCTATTTTATTTAGAATTCCTATAAATATAATTTCAAATACCATTAATAATTTATAAGTCTCAATATCTCCAGTAAAATAAGTAATTGTTAATATTGATATAATAACAATTCCAGTATATTTAAATCCATAAAGATTTAATATGATAAGTAGTACACATGATAATATACTAATATTAATACCATAGATATTTAAATTTATTATATTTGATATAAATGCTAAAATACTTAATAAAATTATTAATATTATCTTTATTAAAGTGTTTTTTCCATTAAACTCTACTCTATTATTTATCATAATAATCAATCCCTGCATAAAATACTTCTATCATAGTATTTGCACTCTTAGTACTTTATATAAACTCAGATCAACTTTCTTTATAATAAAATAGGGATATCTTTAAAAGATATCCCTATTCTCATAATTATTTATTTAATTTTGCATTTATAACTTTTCCTGCAACATCTGCAGCTTTACCGGCTCCATATCCTCCATTTTCAACAATTACAGCAATTGCAATTTGAGGGTCATCAGCTGGTGCAAAACTTACAAACCATGAATGTGGCTTTGCAGGTTTCCCATTTACATTATGATCTGCTGTACCAGTTTTGGCGGCTGCATTAGTTCCTTTTAAGTAACTCCATACACCATTTTTTATATTTTTTTCAACTAAGCCTTGCATATATCCTTTAATAGTATTAGCATCACTTTCACTCATAGCTTTGCTAAACTCTTTTGGCTTAATAGTTTCTACTACATTACCATCTTGATCTAATACCTTACTTACAAGATCTGGTTGCATTATAACTCCTTTATTAGCTACAGCACATGTTGCTAAAGCCATTTGTATTGGAGTTGCAAGAATTTCACTTTGCCCTATTCCTGTTCTTGCTAAATCCCCTGGATTAATTACCTTAGGGAATGTACTTTTCTTTATTGTAAAACCATTTGCTGGAATATCCCTATTAAATCCAAAAGCTTCTGAAGTTTTCATAAGTTTTTCATTGCCAAGATCCATTGCAAGTGTTCCAAATACTACATTACTTGAAACTATAAATGCTTTTCTTAAATCTATATTTCCATAAGATGCACCTTCTGAGTTGCTCATACTACTTCCATCTTTAAATTGAATACTTCCAGTATCATTAAATGTTTTATTTTGAATTCCTGGTATGTTTTCAAGAGCACTTGTAGCTGTAATGATTTTAAATGTTGATCCTGGTGGATATTGTCCAATGGTAGCCCTATTTATTAACGGACTATTTTCAGCGGTTCCAGCATGAGCTTTTTCCATTTCCTCTTTTAGATTATTTGGGTTAAAACTTGGCTTAGATGCCATTGCTAAAACTGCTCCTGTTTTAGGATCAAGTGCAACTACAGCACCTCTATTATTACCTAGTGCATCATACGCTATCTTTTGAAGATTAGTATCTAAAGTTGTTACAACGGTGTTCCCAACTTTTGGTTTATCTTCTCTAGTAAAGAAAGCATTCTTTAAATTTTCTATACTAGGATCACTTAATAACTTTTTAAATCCCACTGACGCATTATTGCTTGTAGTTAGTTGCTTATCATAAGCAGCTTCAAGACCTGATTCTCCATATACATTACTAACATATCCTATTGGATGTGCATATAAAGAATTCATTTCATACTCTCTATTTTGAACATTATTCTTCCCTCTAACACTCTTAGCTATTACTTTTCCACTACTATCTAATATTTCTCCTCTTAAGACCTCATTTTTCTTAGCCCAAGCTCTTTGATTTCCTGACATTTCTGCAATCTTAGGAGCCTTAAATACTTGGAAATAAGCTATATATGAAATAAGAGCTACAAGGCAAAATAAAAATACAATCATTACTTTTTTTACACTATCTTTAATATCACCTTTCATCCTAGCCCTCCTCTGAAATCTTCTGTAATATACCTAATGCAAAGAACATTGTAATCATTGATGAACCACCATAACTTATAAGTGGTAGTGCTATACCTGTTAAAGGAATTACTGCAAATATTCCTCCAATTATAACTAATACCTGACAAACTAGCATAGCGCTAAATCCAACTGCATTAAGCTGAAGGAATTCATCATCTGTAACAAAGGCTGTTCTTATACATCTATAGAATAATAAGAAATATACAATCATTATACCTATTCCAAAGATTATACCAAACTCTTCACATATTATTGCAAAAATATAATCTGTTGTATTTACTGGTACAAATCCTGGATAACCTTGACCAAGTCCTGACCCAAACATTCCACCTGATGAAATTGAATAAAGCCCTTGAACTATTTGATAACCTTGATCTTGTGCATACTTCCAAGGATTTTGCCATATCTCAACTCTCTGTCTTACGTGTCCAAACATCTTAAATGCAGCGACTGAACCTACAGCTGAAAGTGCTAAACAACTAAGAATATATTTTAGTTTTCCTGTTGCAATATATAACATAGTTATTGATATTCCAAAGAATATTAAAGCTGATCCTAAATCTCTTTGAAGCACCATACATCCTAAACTAAACATCACTATTAATGCTGGCTGAATAAGATTTTTTATATTATTCTTAGAATTATCCCCTGACTTATATTCTCTAAGGGCTGATGATAGATATAATACTAGAGCTATCTTACCAAACTCTGACGGTTGGAAACTTACGGGTCCAATTATAACCCAGTTCTTTGCTCCATAGACTTCTGTACCAATTATAAGAGCCATTGGCATAAAGATTATAACCGCTAACATATATAAGTTTTTATACTTAGCAAACTTTCTAAAGTCTGGAAATGCCTTTAATATTATCATATAAATAACTATACCTAATAAAAACCATACAAGCTGTTTCTCTGCAACTTTAGGGTCTATTCTATATAACATAGCTATCCCTATAACAACTAAGACACATGAAAATGTAAGAATAAATTTATCACCATCTGGATAGAACTTCCTTACAACAAAATGTGCAATAAAAATAACTACACATAATATTCCACCAAAATATAGTGCATTCTTGTCTATTGGATCTTTTATGATAGCTAAATTTGTGAACAGAGCTATACATAGTAAATATGTTAAGACTAGCATTGTGGTTTCTTTCTTACCTTTAAACATTAAATCACCTCACGCCATTTAAGACAGTACTTTAAATACTGCTGTTCCTATAGCTATTTGATCCTTTGTAAATAGCTTAACTCTTCCGCTTATCTTTTCACCATTTAAGAAAGTTCCATTTGTACTTCCTAAATCTTCTAATATTAGCGCATTATTTTTTACCATTATTTTGGCATGATTACCTGATACATATTGATCTGATAACACTACTGTGTTATTACCTCTTCTCCCTATTGTAGTTACATCCCTAATCGGTATTACCGAGCCTACCTTTAATGCCGTATTATCCCCTATTTCTATTATCTCTATCCCATGATGTCTTCGTTTTGAAGGAATAGGTCTTTTACTATTACTATTGCTTTTAGCATTAGTTGGTGCATTCCCTCCACTCTTAACATCTTTGGCCATTATTTTTAAGGCATAAATTATTATAAAGTATAATAGTACGATAAAAATTATTCCAAATACGACTGCAATAAATTTTGAAAAATCCATCTTTTCACCTCGAAAAATTACTTTATCTTTTTGATTATACACCAAAATAATATTAAATTCCTACATTTATATTACAATTATTGCTTGTATGAGTAATTAACTAGCTTTCTTAGTAAACTTTTCTAAAAGCTAGTTAATTAATTTATAATATTTTGTTTTCTTTGTTTACTTTAATATTTTACGTAGATAATATCCAGTATATGAATCCTTTATTTCACATATTTTTTCCGGTGTTCCTGTACCTATAATTGTACCACCTTTATCTCCACCTTCTGGGCCTAAATCTATGATATAATCAGCACACTTTATCATATCTAAATTATGTTCTATTACTACAACTGAATTACCAGCATCCACTAATCTTTGTAATATTTGAACAAGCCTATTTACATCATCTATATGAAGTCCTGTTGTTGGCTCATCTAAGATATACAATGTTTTACCTGTACTTCTCTTTGAAAGCTCAAATGCAAGCTTTATTCTTTGAGCCTCACCACCTGATAACTGAGTTGATGGTTGACCTAATCTTATATATCCAAGCCCTACATCATAAAGTGTTTGAAGTTTATTTTTAATTCTTGGTATATGTTCAAAGAATTCTAAAGCCTCTTCTACTGTCATATTTAAAATATCATCTATATTTTTACCTTTATACTTAACTTCTAATGTTTCTCTGTTGTACCTTTTTCCCTTACAAACTTCACATGGAACATATACATCTGATAAGAATTGCATTTCTATCTTTATTATTCCATCTCCAGAACACGCCTCACATCTTCCACCTTTAACATTAAAACTAAATCTTCCCGGCTTATATCCTCTCATTTTAGCTTCTGGTGTTTGTGAGAATAATTCTCTTATTATATCAAATGTTCCAGTGTATGTTGCTGGATTTGATCTTGGAGTTCTTCCAATTGGACTTTGATCTATATCGATTATCTTATCAATATTTTCATATCCTTTAATTTCTTTATGAGCTCCAACTGGGTTTTTACTCTTATTTACTAATTTATTTAATCCCTTATAAAGAATTTCATTTACTAAAGTACTCTTTCCAGATCCAGATACTCCTGTAACCATAGTAAGCATTCCAAGCGGAAAATCTACTGTAACATTTTTTAAATTATTTTCCTTTGCTTTAGAAACAGTAATCTTATTGCCATTTCCTTTTCTTCTTTCACTTGGTACTTCTATTTTCTTCTCTCCAGTTAAGTACTGTGCAGTTATGGATTCCTTACATTTTTTAATTTCTTCCATTGGACCTGCTGCAACAATATTTCCACCATGCTCACCTGCCCCTGGTCCAATATCAACAACATAATCAGCTTCTCTTATAGTATCTTCATCATGTTCTACGACTATAACAGTATTACCTACATCTCTTAAATGTTTTAATGTCTTAATTAATCTATCATTATCTCTTTGATGAAGTCCTATACTAGGTTCATCTAAAATATATAAAACCCCCATAAGTGCAGAACCTATTTGAGTTGCAAGTCTTATTCTTTGAGATTCCCCACCAGATAAAGTTCCTGAACTTCTTGATAGATTTAAATAATCTAATCCTACATTCACTAAGAACTCTAATCTACTTACTATCTCTTTTACTATTTGCTCGCTTATTATTTTGTTCTTTTCTGAGAATTCAACACTATTTATAAAATCTAACTCTTCTTGTATTGAAAGCTCAGTAAATTCATAAATATTTTTATCTCCAACAGTTACAGCAAGAGCTTCTTTATTAAGTCTTGCACCTTTACACTTAGGACAGTGCTTATTACTCATATATTGTTCTATTTCACCTTTTATAAGATCAGAGTTAGTTTCTCTATATCTTCTTTGAAGAGCATTGATTTCGCCTTCCCATACTGAATTATAGGTAGCTCTGACTCCTTCTTTTACGTAATCTACTTTTAATCTCTTTCCTTCTGTTCCATATAAAAGTACTTTTACTATATCTTTTGGCAAATCCTTTATTGGAGTGTTTAAATCAAACTCATATTCTTTGCTTAATGCTTTCAGGAATGAGAATGTCCATGAATCATCTTTTAATCTTCCTTCACCCCAACAAGCAATTGCACCTTCCATAATACTTAAATCTTTATTTGGAATAACTAAATCTTCATCGATCTCTATTAATGTTCCAAGACCATCACAATAGTCACACTTACCAAATGGTGAATTAAATGAGAACATTCTTGGTGCTAATTCTTCTATACTTATTCCACAATCAGGACATGAGAATTTTTCGCTATATAAAGTATCTTCTCCACCCATTTCATTTATTATAATTAAGCCTTCTCCTAGCTTTAAACCAGTTTCTATAGAGTCTGTAAGTCTTCCTTCTATACCTTCTTTAATAACTAACCTATCTACTACTGCTTCTATACTATGTTTTTTGTTCTTTTCAAGCTTTATATCTTCCTCAGTAAGGTCATATATTTCTCCATCTATTCTTGCTCTAACAAAACCATTCTTTTTAATATTTTCTAATATCTTTTCATGAGTTCCTTTTCTACCTCTTACAACTGGAGCTAGAATTTGTATCTTTGTTCTCTCTTCAAGTTCCATTACTTTATCTATAATTTGATCTACTGATTGTTGACTTATTACTTTTCCGCATTTAGGACAATGTGGTATTCCTACTCTGGCATAAAGAAGTCTTAAATAATCATATATTTCTGTTATTGTACCCACAGTAGACCTTGGATTCTTACTTGTTGTTTTTTGATCTATTGAAATCGCTGGAGATAATCCTTCTATATATTCAACATCAGGCTTGTTCATTTGACCAAGGAACTGTCTTGCATATGCTGATAATGATTCAACGTATCTTCTTTGTCCTTCAGCATAAAGAGTATCAAATGCTAATGATGATTTACCTGAACCTGAAAGTCCAGTAAATACTACTAACTTATCTCTTGGTATTTCTAAGCTAACATTCTTTAAATTATGTACTTTAGCTCCTTTTATTATGATTTTATCCTTCATATTATTGTTACCTCTCTTTTAACTTATAGCTTTATTTTAGACTTATATTTACTAATTAATTCTCGAACATAAGTTCCCATAAGTTAATTTTAAATTTATCTCATCTTATTGTCAATTATATCACTTGTCTTTCCTATTATTAAGTAACAAGTAGAATTACTAAGTAATTTTTAAGAATTGTTAAAATTATAATAAATTCTCTCATATTTAGAAGGTGTGTAGCTTAAAGGTATAGCCATTTATACGCTGCTTATATGAATCATAATAATATTTTAGTTTCTTTTTTATTCTCTTATCTAAGTAATACTACATTCCATTTAGATACTTTATTTCCATTAAACCACCTATATATTTTGATTATTATAAAAAAAGAAAGATTAGTCTTCTCTAATCTTTCTTTATATGTATTATAGATTCTTTTCTCTTATAATTATCTTAGCTGCCTCTTCAGCCATATCTCCTGTAAATCTCACGCACTGATCCTTATGTTCTGGTGAACCCATAGTTAATCCTTTAGTTAGAATTCTACAACAAGTTACTCTATTAGCTTCTCTAAACTTATCATGTAACTCTTTAGATAATTGAAGTGTCTTGTCTACTTCCTTTCCAGCAGCTTCGCTTCTACCAAACATCATTCCAATTGACATAACAGCTCCTGCTAATGCTCCACATGTACATCCTGATCTTCCTATCCCAACTGGGAATCCTGATGCAAATTTAACAACATCATCACTTAACTCTGGCATGAACTCATCCTTTAAAGTCTTAACTATAGCCTCTGAACAAAAGAAACTACCTACTCTATAATAATTTTCAGCAGTTTCTCTAATTCTTTTAATATCTTCATTAGTCAAACTAAATCCCTCCTTAATTATATACATTATAATTTTAACATATATAATTGAAAGTCTTAGTTATTCTCTACAAACTTAACATTTCTCTTAGCTACATTACGTAATTTCCCTAATAGCTTGTCTGCACTCACTATGATAAATGACATACCTATAAATGCTATAACTAAAAATACTAGATAATTTAAAAATTCCTTAAATGTTATAGTATTTAAATCTAAGAATGGATATGGGTATGATCCTATAATATTTCCTATAAATAACGCCCAAAATAAATATACTATAGGGAATATTATCCACATACTAATATCTTTATAATTATAGTTTCCTCCTCTGCTTAAAAGTAACCAATCTAAAATAAAGGCAATTGGTGAAAATCCATGTAGTATATAACTTTGAATCTTCTCAATACCTTGCTGATCCCAAGCTGAATTTAAAACAAAGAAAAATACTATTCCTGCTATACATATGTAAAGTGTTATTGCACCTCTTACACTATCTTTATTTAAGAATTGTATTCTTTCTCCTAAAAAAGCTTTATTTATAAACCAAAGCATTACTAATATGTTACTGTATTCTGTAAAATATGAGAAAAATCCTAGTACTCTTCCCATATATGTTGGTATTTCACTAACTAATATTTGATTAGTAAATGATCCTAATATAGCTAATAATATAATAATTCCAGCTATTCCTCTCCAAATTTTATGTACTTTATTCATTTATTCACCTCGTATTGTTTAATTCTCTTTATAATTATATAAAATTTATTTTGACTGTCAAATATTTTAATAATTAAACTATGTTATAGGATTTCATTTAAACTATTATAAGAAAAAGAAAGTAATTACTATCAAAATAGTAATTACTTTCTTTTTCTAAAACTTAATGGACATATAGCAATCCAATAGTAAGAGGTCCCATTATGGTAATCAAAATATTACCTACTGCATAGGAAGGTGTATAACTTAACGCAAATATACTACTTCCATTTTCTTCAGTTATAGCATTTAATGCAGCTGTTATTGTACCTGCACCACAAAGTGAACCTATTATATCTACTGGTTCTAATTTTAGTGCATATTTTCCAAAGTACAATGAAAGTACATGTGGAATTAGGCATACCAATATACCTATTATTAATACTGCAAATCCCATTGATTTTAATGCAGGAATAAATGCGCTTCCAGCTTGTAATCCAACTACAGCAATAAATAAATTTAAACCTACACTCTTTAAGAACCAACGTGTTGATGATGGTATTTCTCCAAAATGTGGATGTTTATTTTGATACCATCCAAATAATAGACCTGAGAATAATGCACCACCACCACTTCCAAGAGTTAATGGAACATCATGAATTGTTAATGCTAATGTTCCTATTAAAACACCTACTATAATCCCAAATGTTAAATAACTAACATCTGTTGAAGTACCATTATCTTTAACATATCCAAATTCTTTTATTATTTTAGATATAGCATGTTTAGGTCCTATAAGTGTTAATATATCTCCATTTCTCATTTCTGTTTCGTCTTCTAATTTTTTTCCGTTTCTTTTAACTGATTCTAACATAATGTTATTGCTATATAAGTCTTTTAAATTTTTTATATTGAATTCTTTAGTTAACATTATTTCTGATTTTTCTAAAGATACATTCATATACTTTTCATCAGATGTTTCTACTAAATCATCAGTTTCAGCTTCTACAATATCTGTAAGATTACCTATTATAGTAATATAGTCACCTGAAGCTATAACTGTACTTTGATCAAAATTAGTATCTTCACCATTTTTGAATATTTTTTCAAAAGTAACTTTATTTTTAAAGCCCTTTTCAATATCAGATACTGATTTACCTACATATGATGAACCTTCATTAACTAAGAAAGCACGCATCTTTATATTATTCACTATGCTTGAATTATCTGATGCATCTCCCTTAAAATGAATCTTTTCAATCATCCTTTTTGTTTCTTCTTTTAGATTTACTCCTAAAAGCATAGGTGCAATGTTTTTTAAGAAAATAAGTATCCCAACTGTTCCAAAAACATATGTTATTGCATATGCAATTGCAACTTTAGATTCCATAGCTGATTTTACAGCCGCTGTTGCATTTAGTCCATTTATAGCTGATGCTGATGTTCCTATAACAGCTGATTGTGTAAGAGAACCTGCAATTATTCCAGCACCCTCCCCTGCATCTACATGGAATACTTTGAAACAAATCATAGCAACTATAAAAGCAACTACACTAAAAAATACTGAGTGAATAACTAGTTTTACACCTGATTTTTTCAAACTATTTACAAAAGCAGGTCCAACTTCATATCCTATTGTGAATATGAAAAAGCTAAAGAATATATTTTTTACTATTGGTGATACGTGAAACACTCCAAACTGTCCTATAATCAATCCAATTATAAGTGTTCCAACAGTTGAACCTAGACTAAATGATTTATACTTAAACTTACCTATTAAGTATCCAAGTGCTAAACAAAAGAATATTGCTACACTTGGATTCTTTTCTAAAAAGTCAATAATCACCTTCATACCAAATCACCTTCTGTTTCTAATAAATGTTTTTGTTTTACTTATTATTTTTGTTGCTCATAATCACTGTAGTACTCAGAAAGTAATTCTAACACTTGTTTTGCTATTTTTTTATATGCGTCATCTGGTAAATTAGCTTCAGATACTCTTAATGTTCCAGGTGTTGCTCCAAAGCATACCCCCTCCATTAATACTACTCCATTCTTTTCTGCTAATTTTAATAAAAAATCAATTGGTTCAAATCCATTTTCTAAATATTTTCTAAAGTCGCTATTATAGTGACCTTCTGCTAGAGCATATATATCTATCAATGAATAGTATTTTGCATTTTCCTTGCTATTATCTTCATCAATTCCTAATGTAGAGAATAAATCGTGATATCTTGAAGCTACTAATTTTTTAGAACTTTCAATATATGGATCTTTTTCTTTTGTAAGTAAAGCTGTTGATGCAAATAATGCCATCATAACTTGTTGAGGTGTAGATAATCCTGATGTATGATAAAGTCCAATTGAACGACTATCTGCAACTAAACGATCTATGAATTTTAATTTACGTGGTTCTAAAGTTACAAGTCCATACCTTTCATCAAGTTTCTTTAATTCTTCTTCTGGAAGTTTTTCTATTAAGCTATCAAATACATTTTTTTCATTTGCAGCTATTAAACCAATTCTCCATCCTGTTGCTCCATATAATTTTGAGAATGAATATACAAGTAAAGTATTATGTGGTGCAACACTATATATTGTTTGGAATCCATTTACAAATGTTCCGTAAACATCATCAGTTATAATAATTAAATCCTTACGTTTTTGAACAATCTTAGCTATTGCATCTAAAGCTTGATTATCTAATGCTTTTGATCCTGGATTTGAAGGATTTACGAAGAATAACGCTTTGATACTTTCATCTTCTAATTTTGATAATTCATTTGATGATATAACCCATTTATTTTCTTCTTTAGATCTTAAATCTATTTCTATCATTTCATAATCATCAAGTTCTGGAATTTGTAGATATGGTGTAAATATTGGTGTATTAATTGCAATTTTATCTCCTGGTTTTATTAACTTATTTTCTTTAAGTGAATTAAAGATATAGCAAATTGCAGCTGTTCCACCTTCTGTTGGGAATACTGATGTTTTATCTTTAAGATCTACTCCATTATATAATTCCTTTTGTAGATACATATTTAAAATCTTCTCTATATTAACTAAGCAACGACTTGGAACTGGATAGTTATTAGCAACTGCCCCATCAACCAACTCTTTTACTAATTGATCTCCATCTATACTTAATTCATTTGTATAATATTCAATTATATTTCTTAAGAACTTATCTATATCTTTACTATCATCTAAGAATGATTCAAACCTTCCTCTAATTCCATCTAAGATTGTATAACCAGCTAAATTTCCATCATGCATTGTCCTTTGAGATTCTAACACTCCAAATTCAACAATTCTTGCAAAAGCCAATCTTGCCTCAGTATTAATCCAATTAGGATTTCCTCTTCCCGCATTTAAGAACACGTTATGCTTTTCATTATTTTTAGCAAGCTTTAGCATATTATGACTGACTTCAAATGCTCCTAAACTTTCTAATTTTTTTTCCTCTTCTCTTGTAATCATATTGATCACTCCTTTTAATATTTAAAGCTTCTCCCCTAATTTAAATATTAATTTTTTATATACACTTATTACCTATAAATACATACTTTTAATATCAATTTACAATTACTATATTAACTATAGTAATAATTTTTTAAAGCTTTTCATTCTACATATCTTATAATTAATAACCATTAATTTGATAAATATTATATTTTTTCCTGGATGATTTTATAGCCTACACTTATCATTCTGTCTTTTTCTTCATTTTTTGTAATTTTTGAATAATTATGTTTATATTCTGTGACATATTCAAACTTATTTAATCTTCTTATATCTATATGTATTATATAACTCACTATAATCCTATGCTTAAATTCCATATACTACATATATAGACGCTTTTAACGAACCTATATATAAATCAATTATATTGACTTAATCTACTATATATATTCATAAATCTTCTACCTAATAAAAAAAAGACTAGAGAATTATATCTCTAATCTTTTGTAATATTTATTTTATTTTTTATCCTTCAATTTCTTAATCATATCCCTAAGTTCAGCTGCCCTTTCAAATTGAAGATTCTTTGAAGCATCCATCATTTCGTCTGTATACTCTTTAATTAATTTTTCTCTTTCCTTCTTTGTAAGCTTCTTAGGTTGATTTTCTATTTCGTACTTAGTCTCTTCCTCTGCTACCTTTGTTGCTTCAATTACTTCTCTCACATCTTTAATAATTGTTTGAGGTGTAATGTTATGTTCTTTATTATATGCTTCCTGAATAACTCTTCTTCTTTCAGTTTCTTTAATAGCTCTGTCCATTGAACCAGTTATTCTATCTGCATACATTATAACCTTACTTTCTGAGTTTCTTGCAGCTCTTCCTATCGTTTGAATAAGTGAGGTTTCTGATCTTAAGAAACCTTCTTTATCTGCATCTAATATTGCAACCAACGCAACTTCTGGAATGTCTAAACCTTCTCTTAAAAGATTAATTCCAACTAATACATCAAACTCACCAGTTCTTAAATCTCTTATAATCCTCATTCTTTCAAGTGTATCTATATCAGAATGCATGTAGGTAGTTTTTACTCCAAGTTCTGTTAGATACTTTGTTAAATCTTCCGCCATCTTTTTTGTTAAAGTTGTTATAAGAGTTCTAAAACCTCGTTTTGTTGTTTCTCCTATTTCTCCGTATAAATCATCAATCTGACCATTAACTGGCTTTATAATTATTTGTGGATCTAATAATCCTGTAGGTCTTATAATCTGCTCTGCAATAACAGTTGCATGTTCTTCTTCATATTTTGCTGGTGTTGCACTTACGAATACAACTTGATTTATTTTCTTTTCAAACTCTTGGAATTTTAAAGGTCTATTATCATATGCACATGGAAGTCTAAATCCATATTCAACTAATGAATCTTTTCTTGATCTATCACCTGCATACATCGCTCTAACCTGTGGTAGTGTTACGTGGCTTTCATCTATAAACATTAAGTATTCATCTTTTGGGAAGTAATCAAGTAGTGTTTTAGGTGGAGTTCCTGGTGCTCTTCCATCTAATATTCTAGAGTAATTCTCTATACCACTACAATATCCCATCTCTCTTATCATTTCGATATCAAAGTTAGTTCTTTGCCTTAATCTCTGAGCTTCTAATAATTTATCCTCAGCATTTAAAACTCTTAACCTCTCTTCAAGCTCTTCTTCAATTACTGAAATTGATCTTTCTAATACTTCTTTTGAAGCAGCAAAGTGAGATGCTGGATATATTTGAGCATGATTTCTTTCCCCAAGTATTTTTCCTGTTAAAACATCAAACTCTCTTATTCTATCAATTTCATCTCCAAAGAATTCAACTCTTATTCCTTTATTTGAAGATGATGCTGGAATAATATCTAAAGAATCTCCTCTAACTCTAAATGTTCCTCTTGAGAAATCAATATCATTTCGTTCATATTGAATTTCTATAAGTTTCTTTATTATCTCATCTCTATCTTTTTGCATTCCAGTTCTAAGACTTATTGTAAGTTTCTTATATTCATCTGGATTACCAAGACCATATATGCATGATACAGATGCAACTATAATAACGTCTTTTCTTTCAAAAAGTGCTGATGTAGCTGAGTGACGAAGCTTATCTATCTCATCATTTATTGAAGCATCCTTTTCTATAAATGTATCTGTTTGTGGCACATACGCTTCTGGCTGATAGTAATCATAGTAAGAAACGAAATATTCTACTATACTATCTGGAAAAAACTCTTTAAACTCTGAACAAAGTTGTGCTGCTAGAGTTTTATTATGTGCTAATATAATAGTTGGTTTTTGAGTTCTTTCTATTATATTTGCCATAGTAAATGTCTTTCCTGATCCAGTAACTCCTAAAAGTGTCTGAAACTCATTACCTGCATTTATAGATTCTACTAATTTATCTATAGCTTTCGGTTGATCTCCCGTAGGCTTAAATTTAGACTTTATCTTAAATTCTCCCATTATTTCACCTCAATTTCATGTATAATATAAATTTCAAAGTATATCATACCTCATTAATTCTTTACTAAATTCAATCTTATTTATACATTATCCCAAAATTTATTCTTTTGCAAATAGTATTTGTTTTGCTAAAATATCTTGTAATATAAAGAAGCTTCCTATATCTATTTCTATTAATTAAAGTAATAAAAATTATATATAGGAAACCTCTTTGTTCTAATTATGAGCTTTTTTGTTCATCTTTTATTTTTTCTAATATTTCATTTATTCTTTTCTTATTTATTTCTATCTTTTTGTCTTCATCTACAAATCTAGGTACAAGAAGCATTCCTGCCCCTTTTCCTTTTCCAACCCGTACTTTCTTTCTACTTTCTGATTTACTCTTTATTTCAAGTTCTACATCGAAATGATTATCCTTCAGAGCTTGATATATTTGTTTCTCACTTTCTATATCCTTGCCTTCAATAGATATTATCCTATCTCCAACTTTTATTCCAGCAGAATAAGCTTTTGAAAATGGTAAAACCTCTAGCACACAAATACTATGCTCATCACTATAAAAGATAGGTTCTTTTTTATCTTCCATCATTCTTTCGAATCTAATAACAGCTATATAAAGTAATGGCACTAATATTATTGCTATTATTTTACCTGCTAGTCCAATTTCTGCTATGATAGATATTAAAGATATAACAATACCATAAATAACAATGTATATTCCTGAACTTATGCTTTTTCCTCTCTTCGTCTTAGTGAATGTCGCTGTATTATAGCTTACCAATCCAAACAAAGGTATCATTCCTAATATTGCAGTACTTATTAAATTTAATGTACTACTATTTGAAAATATAGGCCACCATCCTGGTGTACTTATATTGTTATTAATTATATCCATATTCATATTACTAGATAATGCTATAAATAAAGTAATTGGTATTGCCCAAGACCTATTTAAAACATACCCACCAATTAATCTATTATTCTTTTTAGAAAAGGCAGGTATTGCACCTTTACTTCCATCAAGCATAATCAGAAATCCTTGGATTATATGTATAATTCCAATAACTATTATAAGTGACGATATATCTAATTTTAAGAAACTATTACTATCTCCACCTATATTAAAATATGTAACTACTATACTTAAAGCACCAATAATTACTCCTGCATATGCAAAGCTCGTTAATTTTGTTTTAAAGAATATTGATATTATTGATATAATAAACAGTAATTCAATTCCTGAGTTCTCTTTAAATACTACTCCTAATATGCTAAGCATTAAACTTGCAAAGATTCCTCCAATTAATCCTAATGTTATTTGGGATAATGTAAGTTCTAGGGGAGAGTTAATACTCTCCCCTGTAACCATTTTTTGCATAAAAGCAAGTTTTTTATTTTTTAAATAAAACATTACGCCAAGTATAACTAAAATTAATAATAGAGAAGGTTCGATAATTATATATGCTAATGATCTTAATGTGTATAAAACTAAATCCATTGCTCCTCCTAAATCTACTACTTATTTATTTTGTTATCTATGACCTCCAAAGCTTTCTTAAGTTGATTATCTTTATCTTTACTGTAAGGCTTATTTAAAAGCTCTTTAGGAATTTCTACAACATCGTCTGGCTTTATTCCTTTATGATGGATATTTTCTCCATTTGGAGTGTAATACTTTGATATAGTAACTTTTAAAGCACTTCCATCATCAAACTGAACTGGTGCCTGAACTATTCCTTTACCGAAAGTATTAGTTCCTACTATAGTTGCGGCCTTATAATCTCTTAAAGCACCTGTAACAACCTCTGAAGCGCTTGCACTTCCTCCATCAACAAGAACAACTAATGGCATACCTTCAGCTATTCCTCCTTTTGAAACTTCTTCAGTTTTATTATCGTATTTATCTACTGTATATGTTATTAGTTTACCCTTAGGAATGAATTGTGATGCAACCCCAACTGCTTCTGACAGATATCCACCTGGATTTCCTCTTAAATCCAATATCATTCCCTTCATTCCTTTTGATTTTAAAGCTTCTATTTCCTTTTTGAAATCTTCTGTAACATTAGCATTGAATGATGTAATTTGGATATATCCTACATCTTTTTGGATCATTTCACCCTTTACTGAATCAGTCTTTATAGTATCCCTCATAACTTTAACATCAAATGGTGATTCTTTTCCCCTTTGAATAGTCAATGTTATTTCTTCTTTCTTTTTACCAGTAATTAGAGATGTTGCTTTTTCTACATCAGCTCCAACCTTTTCACCATTTACTGCAATTATGACATCATCACTCTTAATTCCGGCTTTTGCAGCTGGTGATCCATCTATAGGTGATATTACAGTTACTTTGCCATCTTTAACACCTACATAAACACCTATTCCCATATATTCACCTGAATTTTGTTCATTAAACTTTTTAAACTCATTTTTATTCATATAGACTGTATATGGATCACCCAAAGAATTTACCATACCTTTTATTGCACCTTCTAATGCTACTTCATCATTAATTTCACCATCATAATTTTTTACTAATGCATCCCTAACTTGGAATAACTCTTTATACTTATTTACGTCGTTAAATTCTTTAAATGTACTATTTACTTTAGAATTTGTTGATGCAAGTACTACACCCTTTGTTGCAAAAATATTCCCTACATAAAAACTTCCCAAACACAAACAAACAACAAAAAGCACTCCTACTATTATGTAGACTAACCTCTTGTTGTTTTTATTACTATTTTGCTTCATTAAAACAACATCCTTTCTAAACTCTCAATGCTATATAATTAAATAGTATAAAGCATAATACCCAATTTTTCCATATTAAACTAAACTCAGTAGGAATAAATTCCTACTGAGTTTATCATAGTTATATTCTATTCAATTTAATAAATTTTATACTATTAAGAATTTTCTTAATGAAGCGTAACTTGAAACTCCTCCAATTATTAATCCGCCTAAAGCAAATTGCCATAATAAAGTTGTTCCTACATAACTTACTGGTACTAATGAAACATATAACATCTTACCAGCTACCCAGCTAACAGCTCCGTTATATAATAAGGCTACTAATCCAATTGATAGTAAAGAACCTATAAGCCCTATTATCATACCTTCAATTATAAACGGCCATCTGATAAACCAATCTGTAGCACCAACGAATTTCATTATACCAACTTCTCTTCTTCTTGAGTAAACTGTTAGTTTTGTTGTATTCATTATTAAGAATACTGCAACACCAACTAGTATAACAAATAGTACTCCACCTATTACTTTAACACCATTTACAACCTTAGTTATTGTATTTATAAGGTCTTGTTGATTACCTATACTTTCAACTCCTGGTAAGCTTTTAACTGCATCAGTTACTGATTTTGCATAGTCTGCATTATCTAATTTAACTACAAACGATGCTGGGAATGGATTTTTATCTAGGCTATATCCTTCTAATAATCCCTTGTTGTCTTTTGTGCTTTCTTGGAAGTTCTTAAAAGCTTCTTCTTTTGATTCGTAATGTATTTCCTTAACTCCTGGAAGTTCATTTAATTTAATTTCTACTTCTCTTTGTTCAATTAACTTAATGTCATCTTTTAAGAATACCTTAAGTTCCACTTTTGATTGAACATCATTAAGTGCTAATCCTACGTTCTTGCTCATAAGTACAAATATACCTAACACGAAGAATGTAATAAGTACTGTAATAATTGAAGCAAAACAAATTGTCTTATTTCTTTTTAAGCTTTTAAAAGCATCAGAAATAAAATGATTTACCGTATTAATTTTCATCGTTGTACCTACCTCTCTTCTCGTCTCTTACAATTTCTCCTTTTTCAATAGCTATAACTCTCTTTTTCATGTCATTAACTATTTCTTGAGCATGTGTTGCCATAAGAACTGTTGTACCTGCTTTATTTATATCATCTAATAATCCCATTATTTCTTTTGCTGTTTCAGGGTCTAAGTTTCCTGTAGGCTCATCAGCAATTAGAACTGTTGGATTATTAACTATAGCTCTAGCTAGTGATACTCTTTGTTGCTCCCCTCCTGATAATTCATGTGGGAACATCTTATACTTATGTGATAACCCAACTAATGATAATACCATTGGAACTCTTCTTCTTATTTCCTTTGGAGTAGCTTCAACTACTTTCATAGCAAATGCTACATTTTCATAAACATTTAAGTTAGGTATTAATCTGAAATCTTGAAACACCATTCCTATTTTTCTTCTATAGTAAGGCGTTTGCTTTCTTTTTATTTCTGATAAATCTTTTCCAGCTACTATTAATTGTCCTGAACTAGGATCTATCTCTTTTAATATCATTTTTATAAAAGTTGATTTACCAGCTCCAGATGGACCAACTAAAAATACGAATTCTCCTGACTCTATTTCTAAGTTAACATCTGATAGAGCTTTTACATTATTATCGTAAATTTTAGATACATTCTTAAATTCTATCATCTCTAAACACTCCTTATAGATTTGGACCCACTCCATAAACCCCTTGTCCATTATACAAAATCATTATATCACATGTCTTACGACATATAATATAAGATTTTATTAAGTTTTTAATATTATTCCCAAATACGACAAAACACTTTATCATATTTTGTAATATTATGGGTGGTAAAGTTCTGTGAATCCTTCTCCTAAAACCTCATGAACATCTCCAACAGTAATAAACGCTTTACTATCAACTTCCTTAATGTGATTTTTCAGCTTTATGAACTCATTTCTATTTAATACTGTATATATTATAAAGTTCTCTTTCTTAGAGAATCCACCAACGCCTTTCAGGCAGGTGCACCCTCTCTCAAGCTCATCTAAAATAAATTTACTTATTTTTTCAGTATGTTCACTTATTATAATTATTTGTTTACAAGCGTTAAATCCTTCGATAAATTTATCAACTGTAATACCAAGTATAATTACACTTAACATTGAATAGAATCCTAAATCTAATCCAAATACATAAGCCCCTGAAAGTGTAATTATAAGATCCACTATTAAAAGTGCTTTCCCAATATCCATGTGACTAAATTTATTAAGTAACTTTGCTAATATGTCTGTTCCTCCTGTTGAGGCATTTTTATTAAATACTAATGCCATCCCAAATGCAGAAATTAAAGTTCCAAAAACAGTTGCTATTACTAAATCTTTTGTTATTGCGAATGGATTTAAAAATCTCTCTATAATCCACATTACTAATGATAAGATTAAACTTGCGTATATTGTTCTTCCCCCAAAGTTTCCACCAATAAACATAAATGCAACTCCGAATAATATTACATTTATAATTAATGTAATGATTCCAACTCCAATTGAAGGGAAGAAATCATTTATAACAATTGCAAGCCCAGTAACTCCACCTGCTGCTAATTCATTTGGTGCAAAGAAATACTCTACAGAAATAGCAACAAGAATAATTCCGAAAGTTATTAATGCATATTCTTTTATTGTACCTTTTTTCATATTAACACCCCAATTTATATAGTTTTATTTATGATATTATCTTTCCTAAATTTAGAGATACTATTCTATATCACCAAAGCCTTTCCCTAAAACGTCATGAGCTTCATTTACTATAACAAAAGCATCCGGTTCATTATCACTTATAAACTTTCTTATTTTCATAAGCTGAGATCTTCCAACAACACAGTATAGAACATCCTTCTCTTTGTCTGTATATCCTCCTTTCCCTTTGAATACAGTACATCCTCTATCAATGTCTTTAATTATGTACCCTTTTAATATATCTATTTTTTCTGTAAATATGACTACCTGATGACATGTATTAAAACCTGATATTACCTTATCTATAACAATTCCATTTAATAAAACACAAATAGCCGCATATATACCTTTTTCAACACCAAAAGTTACAGCACTCAATAATACAACTATAATATCAACCATTTGCATTCCTTTTCCCATATCAATATGGAAAAATTTATTTAAAATTTTTGCTATTATATCAGTTCCGCCTGTTGATGCATTTTGAGTAAATACTACTCCAAGTCCTATTCCTAATAAAACTGTTCCTGCTATAGTTGCAAGCATAGGATTGTCCGGAATACCCACTGGCTTAATAAAACTTTCTGAGAACCAATTTATAAAGGATAATCCCATGGCTGCATAAATTGTCTTTCCTCCAAAACCTTTGCCTATAAATATAAACGCAATTATAAATAAAAATATATTCATAACCGCCATTAATGTTCCAAGATTAGCACCTGGTATATAATGATTAACTACTAATGCAATACCAGTAACTCCGCCTCCTGTTATGTTATTTGGGACATAAAAAAACTGAATAGCTATTCCTACTAGTATTATTCCTATCGTTATTATCCCATACTCTTTAATTTTCCCTTTCATTTTTACCTCCTATTTTTATAGTAAAATTATTGTTTTTTATAAAAAATAACAGTATAGTACCTCTACTATACTGTTATATCATATTTAAACTTTATTTATAACAAATTTTGTTATTATTTTTTACAGTTTATTGCTTTTTTCGCTTTTTCAGCTATATTTTCAGCTGTTAATCCATAAGCTTCTAATAATTCGTTTGGCTTTCCGCTTTCACCAAATTTATCTTGAACACCAACTTTTAATACTGGCACTGGATACTCTTCAGTTAAAACCTCTGATACAGCTGATCCTAAACCACCTATAACACTGTGTTCTTCAGCAGTTACTAAAGCACCTGTTTCTTTAGCAGCTTTAACTAATAACTCTCTATCTATTGGCTTAATTGTATGTATGTTAATTACTCTAGCTGATACTCCATCTTTAGCTAACATTTCTGCTGCTTCTAAAGCTGCATCAACCATTATACCAGTTGCAACTATTGTTAAGTCATTACCTTCTCTTAAAGTAACACCTTTTCCAAGTTCAAATTTATAAGTGTCTTTATCATTTATTACATTTACAGCAGCTCTTCCAAGTCTTACATAGCAAGGTCCATCTATTTCTGCAATAGCCTTTATTACTGCATCAGTTTCAACAGCATCAGCTGGGTTTATAACTGTCATATTTGGTATACTTCTCATTAATGATAAATCTTCAATTGCTTGGTGAGATGCACCATCTTCTCCAACAGTTAATCCTGCATGAGTTGCACAAACTTTTACATTTAATCTTGGGTAACAGATTGAGTTTCTTATTTGTTCGAAAGCTCTTCCAGCTGCAAACATTGCAAAAGTACTTACATAAGGAATTTTTCCGCAAGTTGACATACCAGCAGCTACTCCCATCATGTTAGCTTCAGCTATCCCCATATTAAAGAATCTTTCTGGTGCAACAGCCTTAAAGTCTGCAGTTTTTGTTGATTTTGAAAGGTCAGCATCTAATACAACTACGTTTTTGTTCATTGATGCTAAATCTTTTAATGCTTTTCCATATGCTTCTCTTGTTGCGATCTTATTACTCATATTATTCTTCCCCTCCAATTTCTTTTAAAGCTTCTTCACATTGCTCTTTACTTGGAGCTGTTCCATGCCAGCTTGCTTGATTTTCCATAAATGAAACGCCTTTTCCTTTTACAGTTTTACAAACTATAGCTGTTGGCTGTCCTTTATGATTCTTAGCTTTTTCAATTGCTTCTAAAATTTCATCATAGTTATGTCCGTCTATAACTAATACATTCCATCCGAAAGCTTCGAATTTCTTATCTATTGGAGAAGGATTCATTACTTTTGTAATATCTCCATCAATTTGTAGACCATTGAAATCTATAAATATTGTTAAATTATCTAATTTATAATGAGCTCCTGCCATAGCAGCTTCCCATACTTGACCTTCTTCTAGTTCACCATCTCCAAGTAATGAATAAACTCTATAATTTTTATCATCAGTCTTTCCAGCTAAAGCCATACCTACAGCTGCTGATATTCCTTGACCTAATGAACCTGTTGACATATCAATTCCTGGTAGATCATTCATGTTAGGATGTCCTTGAAGATTTGATCCAATTTTTCTTAGTGTTTTTAATTCCTTAGGATCAAAGAACCCTCTTCTTGCTAGAGCACTATATAATACTGGTGCTGCATGACCCTTTGATAAAACAAATCTATCTCTATCTTCCATTTTAGGATTTTTTGGGTCTATGTTCATTTCATTAAAGAACAATGTAGTTACGATATCAGTTGCAGATAGTGATCCGCCTGGATGTCCTGAAGCTGATTCTGTTAGCATTGATACTATATCTTTTCTTATAATTTTAGCCATATCCATTAGCTCTTGTTTATTCTTTTTCATTTCATATCCTCCCAGTTTAATTTAACATTTTATAGATTTAGTTTTCCGTTATTTACAGATTTTATTTTACCACACAATTTATTCTTTGTATACACTATAATATACGCTATTTCCTAATAGTATTACACATTTGTCCATATAGAGTATACTATTTCTAATAGTGTATCATTTTTCGATATTTATCTAGCTTTTTCTTCAATTTAATAAATATTATAAAACAATAAAAGCTACGCCAATGTAAACATTTGCGTAGCTTATTTAAAAACTTTTTTTAAAGTAAATTTAGACTTATTAGTAAAGCCTTATTAACTTTTTTCATATCTTCTTCAGTCATATGTCCTATTTTTTCTTTTAATCTTCTCTTATCTAAAGTTCTAACCTGCTCCAATAAAACAACAGAATCTCTGTTTAAACCATATTCTTCCGAAGATATTTCAACATGAGTAGGTAATTTTGCTTTATTAATTTGAGATGTTATAGCCGCAATAATAACAGTTGGACTATACCTATTACCTATATCATTTTGAACAATTATCACAGGTCTTATGCCACCTTGCTCCGATCCTATAACCGGGCTTAAATCGGCATAAAATATATCGCCTCTTTTTACTACCATAGTCGTCATAAGAATTATCACTCTCCGCAAAGCCATGTCTCATAATCATTAACATCAACTAGTTCATGTTCTGTCATCAAAGCTAACTGTAAATTTAGAAAAGCCATTTCTTGATAACCTTTTTTCATAAGCTTTTCTGTTTCCTTACTAATTTCTCTATCTATATATACTATTAGATTATCACTATTATATTTACAATTATTTTTTTCTAGATACATTTTTTCTAATTCCTTTTGACATGACATGATAATTCCTCCCTATTTACCAAAGAGTTTTTATGTATATTTAAATTATATATAAAAATATGTCATTGTGTCAAAGGATTTGTCACATTTGTTTAAATTTGTTCTAATTTGTCTTAATTTATAAATACTTTTTAGTGATTGTTACTTGTCCATTTTATATACACGCTTATATTCTATCAATGGCACCTATAACTTCATAACTAATAATATTTAATTCATTAGCTATATCATTAACCTTATTTTTATTTTCTCTAATAACATAACCCTGTTTTCAATTTTAATCTTTGAAATATCTGCTACTTAAACCATACATTGATCCATACAACCATTACCTAAAACAATTTATAGTATATTTTCTACAAGTACTTTTTCTTTTCATTTAAATTTTTAACATAAACATCTGCATATCATCTAGATAATATTGCGATCATTTGTGTATCAACAGTTTCATAACATTTTCAATAACTTATGTACGTTCCTTCTCCGACTTCTCTAAGATGAACTACATTGCTTTTAATGTTAATACCGGCCTTATTTTTTATTTTATTAAACTGATAATATCCTTAAAGTATTACCACTAGTTTTACAGTATCAAAATGGCATTCTTCTAAATTACTTATAGAAAGCTATTTGATACATATTTAATTCCAAATTTACTCTTCTACGCTTTTGTCTGTTTATAAAAAACTATATGTTATATACCAGTATCTAGCGCTATATGTACTTTTACAATATTTTTATTTAATATTGCAATATCTGAGAGTTTATTTGCATATTCTAAAGAATATACTTTCTTTATTAATATCGTATTTTAAAATCTCATCATTAAAACTTATTAGTGTATATCCTAATATTATTATCCTTTGTAATCATCTTACTTATCTTATGTTATTTGAAATTACATCTGAATTAGTTCATTAAATTCCATGTCTAATACTATTTATATTTAACTCATTCTTTAATATACTAATTAACTGCAAAGTCTTCTTCACTACATTCTTTATTTTTATTAAACTCTCTATACTCTATTTTAACTCTTTCTTTGCCTTCATTATCAAAAATTTTTATTAACAATGGCTCTTTTTTAGACTTATTTATATATAGAGTAGCTTTATCCATATGATTATTGTTAGTTATTAGATCAAAATCAACCTTTAAGTATTTTAAATCTCCCCATTCTTCCTGACCTTCTGATACCTCTACAACAGGGTTCTTAAAAATTTCACTCATTACTCCTAATGGATATAAATTATCTAGATCTCTTTTTATCTCATATTTTTCATTCTTTTTGTTATACACCATAGTTACTTTATCTTCATTATAAAATTTAGTAAGTTCTTCTCCAAAATCTATTCTGATTCCATGATCATCACAGAATAAAACTTTAGTTTTCTCATTATATGTTCCTCTAGTATTAGTTATAGTGTATTCAGCAATTGTATCATATCTTTTCATATTTTTTACATGTTCTAATATTTCTTCATTTGTTGGATCTGTAACATGTCTAAATGATATTACTAATATTATAGATATAAACGGTATTATCATTAATAATACAGCTAATATTTTTTTCTTTATATTGCTTTTTTCTGTCTTTATGTTCTTATTTTTTTTATTTTTTATACTTTTAAATTTTTCTAAAAACTTCATGATCCCTCCACTGTTTAATTACTCATTAATACTAATATTAAACTTGGAAGAATTTTATTCTAGTTTTCACATAATTTTTCTATTGTTTTAGGTAGTTCTTCTATTATATCCCTTGCATTTACACTATACATATTTCTTGATAATTCATCTCCTATATACCCATGAACATATGCACCTAAAAGAGTTCCTTCTATTATATTGAGATTTTGTCCTATAAAAGAAGCTATAATTCCAGTTAAACAATCACCCATTCCCCCTGAAGCCATCTTGCTATTTCCAGTAGTATTTATAAATACATCAATACCGTCTGTAATAACTGTATGATAACCTTTTAGTAAGACTGTAATATTATGTTCTTTTGCAAATTTCTTTGCAATCTCAATTCTATCTTTCTCAACTTCACTTATAGTCTTATCTACTAATCTGGCCATTTCTCCTGGATGAGGTGTTATTATTGTTCTACCTTTTAACCCTTTAATTAGATCATTATTTTTACTTATTATATTAAGAGCATCTGCATCTAAGACTAATTTGCAATCAGTCTCCTCTATAATCTTTTTTAAAATAATTTTACTATTTTCAGCTTTACTAAATCCTGGCCCACAAGCTATAACATCAAATTCACCTAAAGTATCTATATCCTCATAACTTGAATATTCTCGTATCATAGCTTCAGTAAGTCTGCCTTTTAATGCACTTGATACATCTTTATGTGTCAATAAAGTCACTAGCCCACTTCCAGTTCTAACGCAAGCTTCTGTAGTTATAAATGCTGCTCCACAATATTTTTCACTACCTGCAACTATCAATATCTTTCCATAATTCCCTTTATGTCCTGCTTTCTTTCTTATAGGAATCATTTTCTTATATTTATCTTTTGATAGTATGTAAGTTCTTTCACTATTTTGTTTTTTTATATAACCTGGTATATCTATATTAACTATTTTTATATCTCCAGTTAACTCTATAGCATTAGTAGACATAAATCCTCTTTTCATCACTTCAACTGTACATGTAATATCTGCCTTTATAGCATCTCCAAGTGCTTCTCCTGTATCAGAATCCATTCCAGATGGTATATCTACCGCTATCGTAAATTTAGAATATTTATTTATTATTTCTATTGCATGTTTATAAATACCAGATACATCCCTATTTAACCCAATTCCAAATATAGAGTCTACTATATAATCGGCCCCTGCTACTTTTTCTATTATAATGTTTTTTATATCTTCTTCTCTTTCTACATTTATAATAGGAATGTTTAAATTTTTAATTATCTTCAAATTCAAATTGCAATCATTGCTTATTTTCTTTATATCTCCAACTAAAATTACATCTACATCTTTATTTAATAGATGTAATTTCCTTGCTATTGCTAATCCATCTCCCCCATTATTCCCTATTCCACAGAAAACAACTATTTTATTCCCCATGTCTTTAATAATATCAATTATTCCATTTGCTGCATTTTCCATTAAGACTATTGATGGAATTCCTACTTTATTAATTGTTTCATTATCTATATTTCTACAACCTTGTCTACTTAAAATTTCCATTCAGTTATGCCTCCTCAATTACAACAAAAGCGATGGCAGTATCTAAATTATGAGATATACTAGCATGAATATTAACTGAATTAATATTTAAATTATTTATTATTTTTTCACTTAAAGTAACTTCTGGTTTACCTAATAAGTCTCTTAATACTTCAATATCATTAAAAGCAAATCCCCTTATTCCAGTGCCTAAAGCTTTACTGACTGCTTCTTTTACTGCAAAAGATCCAGCTACAGTTTCCCCTTTAAAGTTTCTGCTTCTTAAAAACTCTATTTCTCTTTCAGTAAACATTTTTTCTAAGAATTTAGAATTTCTATCTATTGCTTTTTCAACCCTAGCTATTTCAATAATGTCAGTTCCTATACCAATTATCATCTTAATTCATCCTTCCCTGTAACATATCATATATATTACATTTTACTATAAATCAAAGATGTTTGTTTTTTTATACCACCACTATACTTGTACTTCTAAACTTATCTTATCAAAATCACTAACGTACTCATCAGCGTAAGGTCCTATTATATCAATTAAATGAATTGGTGATACTTGATTTTCATAAAGCATCTTTAATAATGCATTAACTTTTTCTTCTATTGGTGAAATTAAATCTATTGAATCTTTAAATGAATCTATAATTAAATCCCCTTTAATATCAATTCTTTCTATTTCTATACCAAATACCTCTTCTTCTCCCATTAAACTCTTTATAAGCTTGTACTTATATTTCCTTTCAATTCCGTTTGTTATTCTTGAAAATACAAATTTTTCTTTAACCATGATAATCCCCCTCTATATGCCATAAATATGCCTTCTAGTAAAATATATCATAGGTATGTCGTGAAATATGTCAAAGGGTGTTCTTGTAAATATTTTTTTATTGACATGTTTCGTACTTTTCTAGGTGTATATCTATATTTCAACAGTCAAAGTGAGCAATAATTAACTTAAAAATACTTTTCTTGTCGACTATTGTTTAATTTAATTTATAATTATTCTCCATGGAAATTAATTCCTATTTAATGTAAACTTTTACCACCCTTATCATTTGTATTTTTTTGGATATATATGCATAAAAAAAAAGAGCTCCCTAGCTCTTTTTTTCTCTCTCATATCCCCTAAACAACCATAATTGAAACGTGAATACGTTACCATTACCGATATTTTTATTATAACATATAATTCTTTAAAGTTACAATATATTCTAGCATATTTTTTAAAAGTTATAGATTAGTATATACTAATCTATAACTTTATTACACTCTTCATGTATAATATCAGCCTCACTTCTTCTTCTACCAACAAATTTAAAATCTTCTAAAGAAACTTCAGCTATATATTTCTTAGTTCCATCTTTATCTTCATAACTTCCTGTTCTAAGTCTTCCACTTAAACTTATGTAATCACCTTTTCTAAGATACTTACATATTACCTCCGCTTTCTTTCCCCATACAGTTATAGGTATTAAATCTGATTTTCTTGTACCATCTAAAGACTTAAAACTTCTTTCTACTGCAATAATAAATTTCGAATTTACCTTTTCACTACTTTCTAGGTATCTAAGTTCAGGGTCCCTTATTAATTTTCCTAATAATACTATTTTATTCATTCTTATACCTCCTGAGCAATTATACCTAAAAGTATTTCCTTAATTGTAAATATTATTCAAGTTACAGTATTATATTTGTATAATTTTGATGGTATAATTATTATGATGGTAAATTAAGCTATAAATTATAATTGGAGGGATTACATGTCAATATTAGTTTGCGGAGGCGCTGGGTACATTGGAAGCCATATGGTTGCTGAATTATTAGAAAACGGAAATGAAGTTGTTATATTAGACAATCTTGAAAAAGGACATGAAGATGCACTTCTTGGTGGAAAATTATACATTGGTGATTTAAGAGATAGAAAGATACTAGATAAAATATTTAGTGAAAATAATATAGAAGCTGTAATTGATTTTGCTGCTTATTCTTTAGTTGGAGAAAGTATGACTGAACCACTAAAATATTTTAACAATAATGTTTATGGAACTATAAATCTTCTTGAGGCAATGAGAGATTATAATGTAAAACATATAGTATTCTCATCAACAGCTGCTACTTATGGAGAACCTGACGAAATTCCAATATTAGAAGAAAGTAAGACTATACCAACAAATGCTTATGGTGAGTCAAAACTTATTGTTGAAAAAATATTAAATTGGTGCGATCATGCTTATGGAATAAAGTATACTACTCTTAGATACTTTAATGCAGCTGGTGCTCATATAAATGGAAAAATAGGTGAAGATCATTCTCCTGAAACTCATTTAATTCCACTTATCTTAGATGTTGCTTTAGGTAAGCGTGATAAAATAATGATATTCGGTGATGATTATAACACTGAAGATGGAAGTTGTGTAAGAGACTATATACATGTGTCAGACTTAGCTTCTGCTCACTCCCTTGCCCTTGAAAGATTAATGGGTGGTGGAGAAAGTAGAATCTATAATTTAGGAAATGGAACTGGCTTCTCAGTTAAAGAAATGATTGAAATCGCAAGAAAAGTTACTGGACATCCTATACCAGCTGAGGTGGCCCCTCGTAGAGCTGGAGATCCAGCAGTCCTTATCGCTTCAAGTGATAAAGCTGTAGAAGAGCTTCATTGGATGCCTCAATTCAATAGCGTTGAAACAATAATAGAAACCGCTTGGAAATGGCATAAAAATCACCCTAACGGATATTCAAAATAAATTTCTAAATTTAAAACAAGATTCTTAGAGAAGAAAGGGGATATATTTTTAATATATCCCCTTTCTTCTCTCATTATCTAAAACAGAATTTAATTCTACTCCAAACATAAATACAATTGATGTTATAAATAACCAAATCATTAAAACAAATACTGTCCAAATGCTGCCATAAAGTCTAGAGTAATGACTAAAATTATTTACATAGAATGAAAAACCTAATGAAGCTACTAACCATCCAAGAGTTGATATTATAGCTCCTGGTATTGCATTTCTGAATTTAACTTTCCTAGCTGGAGTCACTTTATAAATTGCAGCAAATACAATAATCATCATAACAATTATAATTACGTATCTTAATATATTCCAAATAAAGTTTATCAAGTGCTCAAAAGGCAGCACTGTATTTAAAAAATCACCTACTAGATTACCAAATACAAGCACAACAAGTGTACTAATAATTGTTAATGCTAATGCTATTACACATATAATTCCTATTATAGATCTTTTAATAAAGGATCTATTTTCTTCTATATTATAAGCTTTATTAACACCTTTTGTTACGGCTCTAAATGCAGAAGAAGCAGACCAAATTGTTAATATTACTGATACCCCTAACACTCCTGTATTCTGAGAATTTACAACTTCTTCTATTGTTGTGCTAGTTAACTCAAATACTGCTGTTGGTAATATCCTTTGCAATCCATCCAAAACCTCAATAGAATTTAAATTACTAAATCCTACTAGAGTAATTAGAAAAATTAAAAAAGGAAAGAATGATATTACTAAATAATATGCTAACTGCGATGCTAGAGCAAAAATATCATCTCTCTTAACCTTAACAAATAAATATAAAAATGTGTCTATCATTGACCTGTTATTAGAATTTTTTTTCATCATCTCACCAATACTATTATTTTATTTTTAATGTTTTATTTTATAATATATCACTTATTATTATTTGTAGCAAAATATATTTATTATACTTCTACTATTTTATCTTTTATCTATTTAATATATGTGTTTATTAACGTTTTCTACTATAGTATAATTTATAATATAGTTAAAATTAAGATTATTATACACTCAATTTCCATAATTTAGAATATAAAGTGTGTAATTTAATATGAAAGGGAGTGTTTCATTTGTTGTATACACTTGAAAATGAATCAACTAAAATAACTGCTAGCACTTATGGTGGAGAACTTCACAACTTAATTTCAAAGAAAAATGAAATCGAATTCTTATGGAATGGAGATCCAAAGCATTGGAAATATCATTCTCCAATATTATTTCCTATAGTAGGTAAAGTCAATAACGGTGAATATAGAGCTTGTGGAGCTACATATAACCTTCCTCAGCATGGACTTGCAAGAGTTTCTGATTTTGAAATGATAAATCAAACTAAGGACTCAATAACTTTTGAGTTAAGGTATTCTAATGATACATTAAAGGTATATCCTTATAAATTTTCACTACAAATTAAATATAATCTTATTGAAAGTGGTGTTAAGGTTACTTATATAGTAAAGAATCTAGATGATAAAATAATTTACTTCTCAATTGGAGCACATCCAGCATTTTTATGCCCAATTGAAGAAAATGAAACTATGAATGATTATTATTTTGAATTAAACCAAAAAGAAACAGTTGATACTATGCTTCTTACTAAAGATGGATATTTTAATCATGAAAGAAAAGATTATTTAAATGATGAAAACATAATCCCACTAAGCAAAGAATTATTTGCAGGTGATGCTTTAGTCTTTGATAATCTAAAATCAAATAAGATATCTCTAAAATCAAAGAATCATGGTAAGTCTCTCACTATGGATTTCGAAGGATTCCCATTCATGGGTTTATGGTCTAAAGCAGAAGGAGCTCCATTTGTATGTATAGAACCTTGGTATGGACATGCTGATTATTCTGATTTTACTGGAGAACTTAAAGATAAAGCTGGAATAGAAAAATTAGATGTTAATGATACTTTCCAATGTAGTTATACATTAACTCTATCTGAGTAATATGCCTAGTATGCTATATTCAATCAAGATAAATAAAAAAGTCCTCAAATGGACTTTTTTTGTTTATCTATTTTTTATATCATATTCTTAATACAAATAATCCTTAATTAATATCCCACTCTCTTGGAAGCAAACTTTTATATTTTGATGTTAAGTATCTATCATCTACAAGCAATGCTTTACCTTCATCTTCTTCTGTTCTTATTACTCTTCCAACAGCCTGAAGGACTTTATTTATCCCAGGATATATATATGCATAATCATATCCCTTACCTTCAAAATAATCTTTAATAATTTCTCTCTCTATAGAAATTTGGGGATAACCTACACCTACAACAACAGTACCAATTAACATATCTCCAGGAAGATCTATTCCTTCTGAAAATATTCCACCAAGTACAGCAAATCCAACCATATTATTATTTTCTCTAAATTCAGATATAAACCGCTCTTTATCCTCTTCATTCATTTCTCTTTCTTGAACTAACATTTTATAACCATCAAATTCTTTATTTATATTCTTAATAAACATATCTAAATAGTCGTATGATGGAAAAAATATCAATGAATTTCCTTTTCTCTCTTGTAAGAACTCTCTAATTTTGTCCTCTATATCTTTTATGGTTTTCTCTCTAAACCTAAACCTAGTATTGGCAGGATGCACATTTGCATCAAACTTACTACTATCAAATGGTGATTTTAATCTTAATCTATAAGAATCCTCATTCCCACCAAGTAATTCAATGTAGTAATCAATTGGAGATAATGTCGCCGAAAAAATTACTGTTCCTTTTATTTTATCTGTTATAGCCTTAATTTTATCTGCTGGATTTATACAGAACAAAGTTATACTAACCTCATTATAATCATTTTCAACATAAGTAACATACTCATCTCCATAATATTCACTTACCCCAACAAACTTATTTATATCAAAATATAAATCAAGTAACTCATCATAGTATGGTTCACCCTTAAGCTTAACTAATAATTCTTCGCTTTCACCTATAAATATTCTAAGATATTTATATAATTCTTTAGGTGCTTCTTTTTCATAATAACTATTTTGTTCTCTGCTTTCACATTCTCTTCTAACAGTTACAAAATATGCATTTATTTTATTTACTACATTATATAGATTTGGAACCTTTCCTTTTAATTCTCTCCTCATCTCTAAAAATTTAGATTTATTAAGCGTTGCTGAATACATACTTCTTCCACGATCCACCAAGTTATGTCCCTCATCTATAAGTAATGCAATCTCATCCCCCATATCTTCGACTACTCTTTTAAGTCCAACTCTTCTATCAAAAATATAATTATAATCACAGATTACTCCATCGCACCAATTAATCATATCTAATGATAATTCAAATGGACATATCTCATTTTCTTTAGCTAATTTAAGTATTAATTCCCTATCAATATTTCCACACTCTTTTAGTAAAGAATATATAACATCCTTACTTTTATCATAATAATCAACTGCATACTTACATTCATCAGGATTACAACTTACCTTATCATTTAAACAAACCTTTTGTTTCGCCGTTAGTGTTATACTCCTAAATTTTAATCCTTCTTCTCTAAGTATGTTCAATGTATTTTCTGCCACTTGACTATTTACTGTTTTTGCCGTTAAATAAAAAATCTTTTCTTTTATTCCCTCACCTACAGATTTTATAGAAGGAAATATTGTAGATATTGTTTTCCCTATACCTGTCGGTGCTTGAGCAAAAAGTAATTTTCCATCTCTCATAGTCCCATAAACAGCACGTGCAAGCTTTAGTTGACCTTCTCTATATGATTTAAATGGGAACTGTAATTTCTTTATTGATCTATTTCTATTTTCTCTATGATTAACAGATAAAACTACATATTTCTCATAACCTTGTATTATTTCGTTCAAAAAATCATTTAATTCTTGTATCGTATAATTTCGCCTAAAACTTTTTACTTCATTACTTTCTAATTGATAGTAACTTAATTGTATTTCAATACTATCTAATTTATTTTGAACAGAATATATATATCCATATACTTTAGCTTGAGCCCAATGCAGTTCATTAGAATCATCTATTTCTAATAATGGTCTATATGTAGATTTTATTTCTTCTATTATTACTTTTGATTCTTCGTATATTATCCCATCAGCTCTTCCATCAATTTTCAAAATAAAATCTTCAAGTTCAAATTCATTACTTAAATAAACTTCTCTTTCATACTTATCAAATATTTCCTCATTACTTTTTTGAAGCTTTTGGTGTGCTCTTATTCCTTCAACAGCTCTTTTCGATGTAGAAAATCTACTATCAATACTTCCACTCTTAAGTATAAATTCTACAAGACCTCTTACAGACTCTCTTATAACTTCTTTATTCATAGCATTTTCCTCTCAAATTTAACCTTGATTATAATTATATCTTACTTTTCAAGTTTACTCATAACATTAGATAAATTATTTATGCTATTAGTTAGTGTTTCAAGCTTTCCCTCTATTCTTATAAGCAAATATAATGAAATAGCAATAGGAAAACCTACATTACTAGCCACTTCAATAAAACTTTCCATATTATAATCCCCCCTTATAAATTATAAATATGCAACTTTATAACTTTACAAGAAAAATATTTAAAATATAAAAAAGATGATGTACTAGCATCATCTCTATAATTTAATCTTCGTGATATTCATTTACTATCTTTTGTACCAACTTTTTGATTACACTTGCTTGAGCTATTAAAGATAGTACTAATAAGAAAGTTCTAATTCTTTCTTCTTCATTACCATTTAATTTTAATTGTTTAACTATTTCATCTAGTCTTTCTTCTGTATCTACAGATGTTGATAAAAATGAATCTAAGCTTTCTTTCTGAGTTTCTGCAAACATTTTATATGCTGTTTCCCATGATATGATATCATCAGTTCTATCATTAATTTCATTAAATGCTAAGCTAAATACTTTCTTTATTTCTTCCGTAGTAAGTATAGGTCTCATATAACTAAGTAGCACTAATTGAACTAAATGTATTTTAGTATATCCTCTTTTTTTGCCATCTTCAGGCTTTGTTATGACTTCACTCTTAATATAATTTTGAACTATATTATTAGTATATTTATCATCAGCAAATTTATCATTTAAATAATCAATAACCTGAGATAAAAATAAATCATATTTTGGCAAATCATCATAAGAAATCATACTTCCTTTAGACATTTCTTCAGCAAGTTCATTAATATAATCTGCATTAATTTTGTTACTCATCGATCTTCACCTTTACCTCCATATAAGTCTTAATATTATTATATAGTATAGATAAACTTATTACAAGTTACTTTTACCATTATTATATTTTATTCTTTCCCTATTAAATATATTTAAACATATATTTACACATATTTTTCTTGCAAACATCATTTAATTAAATGATTTTATGATATTTAGAAATTCCTTTAGTATGCATATATTCAATTTATATTATTTTTCAACAAATTTTTATATTTTCGGACTTTTATTTCAATATTTTTTATCTATTAATTCTATATGATTCAAAAGTTTTTCACCTTTTTTACAAATATTTTCGCATTTTATTAATATTTTTTCCTTTTAACCCTTGTAAACAAGCCATTTTTAGTTTTATAATAGTTGGGTACCAAAATTTAATTTGTAAACTATTGACATTTCTAGAATTTGGTAGTATATTAATTATTGTAGTATTTAATAGTAAATTTTGTAGTTTAATAAAACTTAATATTTTTACTGTTGACTTTAAATTACAATTTTGGTAAGATAACATAGTAAATTGTCGAATATTTATGAATTTTGCAATTTATGATTAATGTATAATTTGAGGAGGAAACTTTTATGAAATCAACAGGTGTAGTTAGAAGAGTAGATGAACTAGGAAGAATAGTTATTCCAATAGAGTTAAGAAGAACTCTAGATATAGCAGAAAAAGATGCTTTAGAAATATATGTAGATGGTGAGCAAATCATCCTTAAGAAGTATGAGCCAGCTTGTATATTCTGTGGAGATGCTAGAGATGTTGTTAACTATAAAGGAAAGAACATCTGCAAGAACTGTTTAGCTGAATTAAAGAGATAGTATTACTTAAAATACAGATATATTCCCCTAAAATATATTTGTATTTTTTAATAATAAAGTCACTGAGACGGACTCAGTGACTTTTTATTATATTACAATTTATATATTTGTAGAATATTTATATATTTCGTTTTTAGCTACTTTCCTATCCTTTGCAACTTTTTTTATTGCATCCTTTTTACTAAAACCTTCTTCTATATATTTAACTATATGTTCTTCTATAGAAAGTTCTTCAAATTCAGCTCTTTTTTCTTTTTCTATTTCTTCTTCACTTAATCCATCAAGTACAAGAACAAACTCTCCTCTTGGTGAATTATTATTGAAATGTTCTATTACTTCTGATAAACTTCCTCTAACTATTTCCTCATGTAGTTTTGTAAGTTCTCTACATGCTGCAATATTTCTATCCCCAAAATTATTTAATAGAAAATCTAATGTACTTAGTAATCTATGAGGTGCCTCATAAAATATTAAAGTTTCTTTTCTATCTTTTAATTCTTCAACTATAATCTTTCTTGATTTAGTATCTCTTGGAATAAATCCTTTAAACATGAATGCTGAACTATCCAATCCTGAATATATTAATGCAGTTGCAAAAGCTGTAGCCCCTGGAAGAACTTCAAATTCTAAGCCTTCTTCAATACATTTTTTTACTATAACACTTCCTGGATCTGAAATTCCTGGCATACCAGCATCACTTACTAATGCAATTTGCTCTCCACTTTTTAATCTATCTAATATTTCATCACTTTTACCTTGCTCATTATGCATATGGTAACTTATTAATGTTTTTTTCAAATTAAAATGATTTAGTAATTTTATTGTTTGCCTTGTATCTTCTGCTGCAACAACATCTGCATTTTCTAAAACTTCTAGCGCTCTTAACGTTATATCTTTTAAATTTCCTATTGGAGTAGGAACTAAATATAATTTTCCATCACTCATTATTTGTTATTCTCTCCTCTACCATAGATTCTATTTATTTCATCTGAATAATTTCCATCTTCATTATATACATATATTGGAGCATCCCATTTTAAGAATGATCCCCCGTCTCTTTGACCTTCAACTAATACTATATTAGGAGCTTTATTCTTATTTGGGTGTACCATTCTTATTCTTTTTGGCTCTATTTTATATTTTCTCATTAAAGTAATTATATCTGCCAGTCTTTCAGGCCTATGAACCATAAATAATCTTCCATTATCCTTTAATAGAATTCTTGATGCCTCTATTACATTTTCTAAATTACATAATACTTCATGTCTAGCAATAGATAATTTGTCTGAAGGATTTACTATTCCAGCATTGTTTAATTTATATGGAGGATTAACAGTTATGACATCAGCTTTTTCTACTGTTTTTAAAAAATCTATGTCTTTTAAATCTCTATGTATAAATTCAATATTATAAGTTTCATTTAGATTTACACTTCTATTTGCCATTTCAACCATATCTTCTTGTACTTCTATTCCTTTTATACTACTTGGATTGTACTTTCCATATAATAAAAATGGTATTATTCCTGTTCCAGTACAGAGATCAATAACTTTATGTTTCTTTTTTACATTTGCAAAATCTGATAATAAAACTGCATCTACACCAAATTTAAAACCATCTGTTTTTTGTATAAGCATTAAACCATTTAATTGTAAGTCATCAATATTCTCGTTATCTTTTATTTCAACACTATTATTTATTGCCATATTTACTCATCCTTCTAAATTTAAATTTCTTTTTTAATTATACATTATTAAAATTTACTTCACAACTTCGGTAATACTATTCATTTTACAGCATATAATATTTGTATAATAACAAAAGACCTTAGAAAATTCTAAGGTCTCCTTAATGTATAAAATACTCTAATTTAATATTCTTCTTGCTCCGTAGAAGCTCCATATTGGTGATACTTTAACTACATCTCCTGTACGAGGTGCATGAATAATATTACCATTACCTACATATATTCCAACGTGTCCTGCATGTGGGAATACTAAATCTCCTGGCTTAAGTTCTGCTCTTGATACAGCTCTTCCAGCTCCGATTTGATCATATGTTGTTCTGCCAATATATATTCCTGTTGCCTTGCTATAAACATAGCTTGTAAAACCTGAACAGTCAAATGTGCTTGGTCCTGTTGCACCATAAACATATGGTTTTCCTAATTGTGCATAAGCCATATTTAATACAGCTTGTACACTACCTGATTGAGTACTGCCACCGTTTGATGATGATCCACCACCATTATTTGATGATCCAGCACTTGCTGATCCACCTCTATTTGGGGCACTTTGTGAAGCCTGTGCTGCTTGTGCTGCAGCTTGCTTTTGTGAAATTGCATTTTGTCCTTTTGTTATAGCTGCATCGATTTCTTCAATTACAGTTGGACTCTTTATTTGATTATTTTTAATATCTTTTAATTGTGATACTGCACCTTTTAAATCATCAATTGAACTATTTGAGTTATTTATAACATCTAATTGTCCTGATATTATTTGTCTTTCCATCTTTGAAAGATACTTAGCATCAAATTCTTTTTGAGCTGCTTTAGCATCAGATGCTAATTTTTCTTGATCACTCTTTAATTTTTCGAATTTACCTAATTCTTGTTGAGTCTCAGTGTTTAATTGCTCAAGTTTCTTACTCTTATCTTGAAGAGATGTAATTTTACTATCTAAGCTCTTTTGATTTGCAAGTAGCTCATCTACAACACTCTTATCAAGTTCTACTAATCTATTTGCAGAATCTAATCTACCTATTAGATCTGAGAAACTATCAGCTCCAAAGATTAATGAAAGGTAACTAGTTTGTCCACCTGACTTATAAAGTTCTCTAAGTCTTCCTCCAAGAACTTCTTCTTGACTTTTCATCTTCTCTTTAGTTTGTTCCATTTCTTTCTGAGTAGTATCCATTTCTTTCTTAGTGTTAGAAATTTCAACTTTATTATTTTGCACTTTTTGTACTAGTGGTTCTATTTTAACGTTTAAATCATCTATTTTATGTTGTATGTCTGATATTTTTGCACCTAATTCTGTGTATTCATCCCTTACTTGATTTACCTCAGTGTTAGTTGGAGTAGCGTATGCTGGTACAGCAGAACTTACAACTAACATGCCTGCAATAATTGCAGCAACAATCTTCTTTCTCATGAGTATATCGGTTCTTTATGAACCTACCCCCCTTTCAAATTCTGTGTTTCTTACTAGAAATACATCTAATATTATATCATCACATCTTTAATGGTACAACCTTAATTATTACATATTCCTTAAAGTCAACTATTTTTTTAAAACAATTTTGTAAATATATATTACAATTGATATTGTTTACATTAACTTGTGTCAATTATAATACAACTTTTCCCAAATATAATTGTTTTTATAAGATGCTTCAACTAAGCCCTGTTAGTAATTATATATCTCTAGATAACTTTACCATTATTTATTATAACTTATAACTTCTTACCTTAATAAATAAGAAGTAAAATTATTTAAACCCTGTTTATTCAATATAAATTTTCTCTCGATTAACACCTTGTTATAGATATTATATTTTTATAATATCACAAACATTACAAAATTGTAATGTTTTTTTAAATAAAAAGTAAACAAAGTTGACAATTGTACTATTTTTGCATATAATATAACATGTCGTAACGGGGTGTGGCGCAGATGGTAGCGCGCATGGTTTGGGACCATGAGGTCGCAGGTTCGAGACCTGTCACCCCGACCACAAAAAGACTATGAGCTAACTCATAGTCTTTTTTTATTTCTATATTTATTCTATTTATATTTATAAATTTTCTTTTTCATCATATCTTTCAGTATATTCCCTATCTGAGCTTGCAGCCTTACATAAAGCTAAAGTTACTATAACAACTAAAACATATCCCAAACCAAACCACATCATACCTTATTTCCTCTCTTTATAATATTTCAGCATTATAAGTATTATTATTGTCAAAAATATAAATAATATAAACATATTGAGTGAAAGTTTTTAGGAGTGAAATTTATGCATAAAAAATACAATGATATATTAACTAAACTTATTTCTTCTTATTATAATAATACATTTGATGAAGAAATCAATAATATTATTAAATCTGAAGAATATTCTGAAGAAGAAATCAAATCAATAATCTCATCCTTATGTGGTGTCTCTGTTAAATCAGATGGTGATTATATTTATAATCTAAAGAAAGCTATTACAGATTATTCTGTTAAAAACAAGCTCGTTGAGAAAATCTCAAAATGTAGTTCTTCTTGCCATACAGGTAATGATGGAAAAACAGCTTGCCAAAGATCATGTCCTTTTGATGCAATTCTAAAAGATCCAATTTCAAGTAATACATATATTAATACTGACCTATGTACTGATTGTGGAGTATGCGTTACTACTTGTCATGACGGAAGATATCTTGACAAAATAGAACTTATACCGCTGTTAGATTTACTTAAAAATAATACTAAAGTTATTGCAGCCGTTGCCCCTGCTATAATTGGTCAATTTGGAGACACTATTACTATGGATCAACTAAGAACAGCTTTCATAAAAATGGGATTTACAGATATGATAGAAGTCGCTTTTGCTGCTGATATGCTCACAATAAAAGAAGCTTTTGAATTCAATCATCATGTAAAGAGTACAGATGATCTATTAATTACTTCTTGCTGCTGCCCAATGTGGATTGGAATGATTAAGGGTGTATATAATGATTTAGTCAAGCATGTCACACCTTCAGTATCGCCGATGATTGCTGCTGCAAGAGTAATCAAAACATTGAATGAAGACGTTAAAGTGGTATTCATAGGACCTTGCATAGCGAAAAAAGCTGAAGCAAGAGAAAAAGACTTGATTGGTGATGTAGACTTAGTTCTTACATTTGAAGAGTTGCAAGGTTTATTTAATACTCTTAATATTAAACCAGCTTCACTACCAGAAACAATTTCAGGTGAGTATACTTCTAGAGGCGGTAGAATATATGCACGAGCAAACGGAGTAACAACCGCTATTTCTGAAGCTGTATCTGAATTGTTCCCTGAAAAATCCAACTTATTTATAGGTAAAAATGCTAGTGGAGTAAAAGAGTGCAAAGCATTATTAAATGAAGTCATCGGTTCTTCATGCGATTATAATTTCATAGAAGGTATGGGGTGTGTTGGAGGATGCGTTGGTGGACCTAAACGTATAATTGCAGTTGAGGAAGGAACAAAATCGGTTACAGACTTTGCATATTCATCACCAATAAAAATAGCTACACATAGTGATATATTGGTGGATTTATTTAAAAGACTTGGAATCGAAAATTTTGAAGACTTGCTTGATGCAGAAAAAACTAAGATTTTTCATAGAACTTTTTAGAAAACATAGCATATAACTAAATATACTTGTATAATTACTGTAGGATAAAACTCTATTCTACAGTTTATTTTTAGCTTTAAAAGGGGGCAGAATATGTTTAATAACGTAAAAGCAGCAATCTTTGATTTAGATGGAACTTTAATTGATTCTATGTGGGTTTGGGAGCAAATAGATATGGATTATCTTGGTGAAAAAAATATAGAAGTTCCGGAAAATTTAAATGATGAAATTGGCCATTTAAGTTTTAATCAAGTTGCTGTATATTTTAAGGAAAGATTCAAATTAGAAGATTCCTTAGACGAAATAAAGAAATCATGGAGTGATATGGCTTATTATCACTATTCAACAGATATAAAATTAAAAAATGGTGTAATAGAATTTTTTAATTTCTTAAAAAAATCAAATATTAAAATAGGATTGGCTACTAGCAATTCTCTTCATCTTTTAGAAGCCGTTTTAAAAAATAATGGAATATATAATTATTTTGATTCAATAACTATTACAGATGAAGTATCAGTTGGGAAACATGAGCCTGATGTATATCTTCTAGCATCAAAAAAATTAGGAGTATGTCCTGAAGAATGTGTTGTGTTCGAAGATATTATCCAAGCTGTTAAGGGGGCAAAGAAGGCTGGAATGAAAGTTATAGGTGTGGAAGATATTAGAAGCTTAAATGATAAAAATGATATCCTTTCATTAGCTGATAATTTCATTACTGATTTTCGTGAAATAATACCTCAAGAAATAGTAGTTTAATTGATATAGTTTTATATATAACAAAAAGGTAATTTTCTAATGAAAATTACCTTTTTAAATTAATTGATATTACTTTCTAGTAACTCCGTATTTAGCTTCTAATTCTTTTAATACATCTAAGTATTTTCTTTGTTGTCTTTCTTGGATTAATTGTTGAACAACTGCATCTTTCACTTCTTCAAATGATTTTGTCTTTGGCTCATTTTTAGCATCAACTAAAATTAAGTGATATCCAAATTGAGTCTTAACTGGTTCTGTAACTTTTCCGATTTCTGCTTCAAATGCAGCATTTTCGAATTCTGGAACCATCATTCCTCTACCAAATGCTCCAAGGTTTCCGCCTTGTTCCTTTGATGGACAGCTTGAATATTTCATAGCTGCTTCTTCAAAGCTTATTCCATTATCTATTTCTTCTTTTATCTTAACAGCATCATCTTCATTTTCAACTAATATATGCTTAGCTGAAACAGTAGCTTGTTCTTCAAATTGTTCCTTATGAGCATCGTAGTATTCTTTAGCTTCTTCATCAGTAACTGTTACATCTGCTAATATTTTTCCAATAGTCATTTGAGTTAATATTTCTTTAGCTAAACGATTAACTGTTTCTTTGTATTCTTCAGTTTCATTTAATTTTAACTCTTCACCTAATTTGCTCATTAATTCAAAAGAAATAACTTGTTCTAATAATTGTTTCTTACCTTGCTCACTTTCGAACATCATTCTTCTATCTTCTGGGTACTTTGATATTATTTCATTTAATTCTTTTTCAGTTATTTCTTGTGAACCAACTGTTGCTAATACTTTATTTTCCATTTTAAAATCTCCTTTTCTACTTCTACTGTAATTTATTCTACCATCTAATTCTATCAATATATATATAATTTAACAATCTAAATAGCATAACTTAAACATTTATTGTAAAATTTTTATTCATTCATTAATTTTGTCCACAGTTTCTATATCTTTTGTGGATATTATCCACAATTCATGTTGTGTTCTGTGCATAATTTAAAAAATTCTTTTATATTACTACTAATACTTTTTTTTATTTGGTGGAGATAAAGAGATTCGAACTCTTGACCCCCTGCGTGCAAGGCAGGTGCTCTCCCAACTGAGCTATACCCCCATATATGGTGGCTCGAGTAGGAATCGAACCTACGACACGCGGATCTTCAATCCGCTGCTCTACCAACTGAGCTATCGAGCCACACTTACCTGGCAACGTCCTACTCTCCCACACAGTCTCCCGTGCAGTACCATCGGCGCTATAGAGCTTAACTTTCCTGTTCGGAATGGGAAGGAGTGTTTCCTCTATGCCATCATCACCAGATTTCAGATTATTCTCTGAAAATTGCACATGAATTTTTGTTGATCATCTTTTTTATTGGTCAAGCCCTCGACCTATTAGTATCAGTCAGCTGAACATATTGCTATGCTTACACCTCTGACCTATCAACCTTGTGTTCTTCAAGGGGTCTTACTAG